>JALYYN010000169.1 GCA_030946525.1 Actinomycetota bacterium
CACGAGAAGGGCCGGGCGGTCGTGTCGTCGGGGCCTCGGGAGAAGGCCGAGATCGACGTCTTCCGCCTCCACGAGCACGGCCTGTGGGCCACCATGGAACATGATTCGTAGGCGGGTGAAGCGGGCCCGCAACGGCACGTTCGAGCTCCGCATCCCGGCCGACGAGCGCGACCTGCTCCGCTCCCTCGGTCCCCAGATGCGTTCGGTGCTCAGCCAGGACGGCGGCCCCGACAAGGCCGTCGACCGGCTCTTCCCGGTGGCCTACCCGACCGACGAGGACCGCCAGACCGAGTACCGGCTGCTCGTCCACGGCGAGCTGCTGGAGTCGCACCTCGGGGCCCTCGCCGTGCTGGAGGAGACGGCCGACGCCGACCGCCTCGACGCCGACCAGCTCTCGGCGTGGATGCGGGCGGTGAACGAGGTCCGCCTCGTCCTGGGCACCCGGCTGGGGGTGACGGAGGACGGCGAGGAGCGCCCGGCCGACGCCCGGCATCCCCTGGCCCCCTCCTTCGCCGTCTACGACTACCTGACCTACCTCCAGGGCGAGATCATCGACGCCCTGTCGGCGGCCCACGATCCCGGCGGCGAGGACTAGGCCGAGGGCGCGGCGGCGAACATCACCCCGACGGTGCCGGGCCCGGTGTGGGCGCCGACGCTGGGCCCGATCCGGTACCGGACCAGCTCCCGCACCCCGGGGTCGGCGCGCAGGCGGTCCTCCAAGGCGTCGACCAGCGGTTGCGTGGCCCGGTCCGAGAGGCCCACGCCGACCCGCAGCGAGGATCCTGTCGCAGCCGAGGCGACGAAGCCGGCCATGGCCTCGGCCGCCCGGTCGACGTCACCTACCCGCCCCACCTCCTGCATGACGCCGCCGGCCAGGCTGAGCACAGGGATCGTCACCGCCCCGGAGGCGCCGGCCGTCCCGACATCGGAGCTCAGGCGGCCGCCGGCCCGGGCCACGCCGAGGAGCCCGACCACGAAAACGTTTCCCACGGTGGCGCTGACCCGCTCGGCCGCGGCGGCCGCGTCCTCGATGCCGGCGCCGCCGGCGACCGCCTCGGCCGCCTCCCACAGGCACAGCGAGACGGCGAAGGAGGCGGTTCCGGTGTCGACGATGCGGACGGGCACGGGAGCCACCCGGGTGGCCAGCCGGGCCGAGTTGACGGTGCCCGAGACGGACGAGCCGATGTGGACCGACAGGATCTCGGTGGCGCCCCGGTCGGCGAGCGCCTCGTAGGCGGCGGCGAAGCGCCCCGGGCTGGGCTGGGACGTGGAGACCGCCGGCCGTCCCGACTCGAACAGCGCGTAGAACCCGTCGGCATCGAGGTCGACGCCCTCCAGGAAGTCCTGCCCGCCGACGGTCACTGTCAGGGGGACGACCTCCACCCCGTAGCGCTCGGCCAGCTCGGCCGGGAGTTGGGCGTTCGAGTCGGTGACGAGGCCGATCACGAGACGACGACCGGGTCGAGGGGGCGGCGGTTCGGCGTGCTGAGCACCCGTGCGTTGGCGGCGAGGAACCGCTGGAGGATGACCGCGCTGCTGACCGCGGCGGAGAGAGGGAGGGCGGCGCTCGGCGACGGGCCCCACAGGTTGGGCCAGCCGCGGCGCCACCACAGCAGCCCAGCCGACACCCATGTCGCCGATGCCACCGCCGTGCCCGGGAGAGCGGCGCCGGTCCACCTGCCCACCGCCCAGGCCACGCCGAGGTCGATCGGAAGGTAGGCCGGAAAGGTCGCTGCGCAGTGGCCGAGGCTGACGGCGACGCCCTTGCCGCCGCGGAAGCCGCTCCACATGGGGAAGCAGTGGCCGATGACGGCCGCCGTCCCGGCCACGTGGGCGCCGGTCGGGCCGGCCAGCCGTCGCCCCAGGGCGCAGGCCAGGACGCCCTTGGTCGCGTCGGCGACGAGGATCCCCGCGCCCCAGCGCTTCCCGAGCACGGCCATGGCGTTGATCGCGCCCGGGTTGCCCGTGCCGGCGATGCGGAGGTCGGCGGCGCCCCCCGATGCCAGCCGGGCGGCGGCGTCGGCACACGGCAGGGAGCCGGCCAGGTAGCCCGCGGCGGCAGCGGCGAGGAGGCCGGTCATCCGAGCGAGAGTATTCGCGACCGACGCAGGGTCCGGCCGCCGCGTAGCGTGCCGGGATGCGAACCCCCGGCAGGCCGCCCGCAGCGAGTCCCCGATGAGGACCGTGCTGGTCGTGTCGAGCCGGCTCACCCACGCCCGGCGGGCCGCCCTGGAACGCCTGGTCGGGCCCGAGGGCCGGCCGGAGCTCGTCGATCCGGCGACCGCCACCACCCGCCTGTCAGTGGCCGACCCGAGCGTGGGCGCCGTCCTCCTCGACGGTCCGGGCGCCGGAGCGGGCACGGACCTGGCCGGGATCGGCCCGGACGTCGCGGTGGTGGCCATCGGCTGCGCGGTCGGAGGCGCCGGTCCCGCGGCCGCCGAGGCCCGGGGCGAGGTGGTCGCCAGGGTGAGCCGGCCCGAGGAGCCCCTCACCCAACGGGTCGACCCCGGTTTCGCCGTGGTGGACACCTTCACCCCGCTCCTGGTCACCGACGAGGCCTTCCGCCCGGTGCTGACGGTGAGCCACCGCTTCGTGGACCGGCCGGTCATGGTCGCCGCGGGGCGGATCGTCGTGTGCGGGCTGGGCAACACCGACGAGGCCCTGGACGACCCGCGCCTGGCCACCATCCTCCGCCGGGCCCTGCGTGGGACGACGGCGCCCATGACGCGCCCGCTGGGTGTGGGCGTGGTGGGCTACGGGCCATACGGCGGGATGGGGTTCGTGCACGGCACCGCGGTGGCGGCCACCGGCGGGCTCGAGCTGGTCGCCGCCTGCGACCGGGACGCCGACCGCCGCAAGGCGTCGGAGCAGGACTTTCCCGGCATCCGGGCCCACGCGACCATCGAGGAGCTCGCCGCCGACGAGGGGGTCGACGTGGCCATCGTCGCCCTGCCCCCCGTCTCCCACGCCCAGGTGGCCATGGCGCTGCTGCGGGCCGGGAAGCACGTGGTGATCGAGAAGCCCCTGTGCCTGGCCGTGGCCGACGCCGACGCCCTGATCGCCGAGGCGACGGCCGGCGGCCGGGTGCTGACCGTCCACCAGAGCCGTCGCTGGGACCAGGACTTCCGCGCCGTCCGCCGGGCCGTGCAGGGCGGGCGGCTGGGCGAGGTCTTCAACATCGAGACCTTCGTCGGCGGCTTCGAGCACCCGTGCCAGGCCTGGCACTCGGAGGACTCGGTCTCCGGGGGCACGGTCTACGACTGGGGGTCGCACCACGTCGACTGGATCCTCCAGCTGTTCGGGACCGCGCCCGCGTCGGTGACCGCCGTCGGCCACAAGCGGGTCTGGCGCGACGTCACCAACCTCGACCAGCTCCGCGTCCGCATGCAGTGGGACGACGGCCGGGAGGCGGAGTTCATGTCGTCCGACGTGGCTGCGGTCCGCCGCCCCAAGTTCTACGTGCAGGGCACCGAGGGCACCCTCGCCGGGCACTACCGCCCGCTGGCGTTCGAGCGGCTCGACCCCGCCCTGGGCTACGTGCGGGAGACGGCCCACCACGCCGAGGCGCCCGCCGACCTCGTCCTGGCCCGGTACGAGACGGGAGAGGGCGTGGCCGAGACCCGGCTGCCCCTGCCTCCCGTGCAGCCCTTCGCCTTCCACCGCAACCTCGCCGACCACCTCCTGCTGGGCGACCCGCTGGCGGTGTCGCCGGCGTCCTCCCGTGAGGTCGTCGCCGTGCTGGAGGCGGCGACCAGGTCGGCCGCCGCAGGAGGCTCGCCGGTGGCGGTCACGCCGCGGCCCGGCGGGTGACGGCCGAAGCGTCGCCGGTGCGATGGGGCGTGCTCGGGGCGACGTCCATGGTCGCCCGTGAGGCCGTGCTCCCGGCGCTCGCGGCCAGCCGGTCGTCGACCCTGGTGGCCATGGCCAGCCGCGATGCGACGGGGACGGGGTTCGAGCCCTACCAGCGGTTGCTGGACGATCCCGAGGTGGAAGCCGTCTACCTGCCGCTGCCGAACTCCCTCCACCGGGAGTGGACCCTACGGGCGGCGGCGGCCGGCAAGCACGTGCTGTGCGAGAAGCCCCTGGCGCCAACTGCGGCAGAGGCGCAGGAGATGGCCGACGCGTGCGCGGCGGCGGGCGTGACCCTCATGGAGGCCTACATGAGCCCGTTCCACCCCCGGGCCCGGGCCCTGTCGACGCTCGTGGAGGGCGGCGGCCTCGGTGCGCTCCGTTTCGGCCGGTCGTCGTTTACCTTCCCCCACCGCGACCCCGCCGACCACCGGTGGCGGCCCGAGATGGGAGGCGGGGCGCTGCTCGACGTGGGCATCTACTGCGTGGCCCCGCTGGTCGAGGCCGCCGGCCGGTTCCCGGTCGCCCTCGCCGCGGCCGAGGTGCGGGCGGGCAGCGGCGTGGACGCCTCCTTCAGCGGCTGGCTGGACTTCGGCCAGGGCTTCACCGCCGCCTTCTCGGTGTCCTTCGAGGCCCCGGAGCGCCAGCACCTCGAGCTGGTGGGCACCGCGGCCGCGGCGGTGGTCGACGACGCCTTCGCCGCCGGCGCCCCCGGCCAGCGGGTGCGCGTGCTCGACGCCGGCGGCGCCTCGGTGCAGCTGGCGGGCGACGACGACGATCCCTACCGCCTGATGGTCGAGCACTTCGACGACGTCGTGCGGGGCCGGGCCGAATCCCTGCGG
>JALYYN010000399.1 GCA_030946525.1 Actinomycetota bacterium
CCATCACGGTCGAGCGCGGCCCAGAGTGCTTCGTGGTCGGCAAGATCGACGAGCACTGTTCCGTCGATCGCGCCGTAGGCCGGCAGCGCCACCGGAGCGGTCGTCGGCTCGGCGGCGAGAACTGCTCGCAGCCCTTCCTCGACGAGGCTCAGCCCTCCGGAAGTGGATTACGGGCAGGCTTCTGACCAGCACGGATAGGTGAGCGAAGCTCGGCAGGTAGTGTTGAAGATAGCGAGCCAATCGACTAGAGTTCGGCATGGGGTGCGCCACTGCGACTGAACTGCCTGGGATGCCCGAGCCCTATTCGCTGGAGCGCTTGGTCGCTGGCGGAGAGACCTTCGTCACCCGTGGCCCCTATCTGGTGGCCCGCTTCGACAGCGACGACATCGGGATGCGCAACCTGGCCGTGGTTGCCCTCACTGACGCCGGCCACCCCGGGACCGAGGTTGCCGCGTGCTTCGCGATCACGCCGGTGTACGTGTCGATGCTGCGGGGCAGGGCCCGCCGGCAAGGATCGGCCGGCCTGGTCCGCCAGCGGGGCCCGCGACCCAAGCTCTCCCCGGCCCAGGTGAGCTCCGCCCGACGGTGGTCGGGCCAGGGTGTGAGCAACGTCGAGATCGCCACGCGCCTGAACGTGCACGCCCGCACCGTCGGTCGGGCACTCGAAGGCGGCGGGCCCGAGGGGGAACAGGGCAGCCTCGAAGGAGTCGGTGCCGGAGGAGACGCAGTGGCATCGCCTCCGCCCGGTGAGGCACGGGCGGCGGACGACCAGGTCCCGGCGGCGTCGGCGGAGGCTGCGCCGGTGGCCGTCGCCGAAGGGGAGCGCCCCAGCCGCTACGCCGGGGCCATGTTGCTGCACCCGTTCCTGGAGGCCCTCGGCGCCGCCGAGGTGTTCTCCGCAGCCGGGGCGGGGTGGGCGGGCCGCTACGACGACGTCGCGGTGCTGGGCGCCGCCACCTTCGGCTTCGCCCTGGGGGCGAACACGATCGAAGGGATGAAACACCTGGCCCGCCCCGACGCCGGTGCCGTCGTGGGCCTCGCTGCCATGCCCGAGCTGCGCACCCTGCGGCCCCGTCTCGGCGCCGTCGCCGATCGGGTCGATCCACTGGCCGTGCAGCGGGCCTTCGCCACCGCCCTGGTGGCGGCACAGCAGAAGGACCACCAGCAGGTGTTCTTCGTGGACGACCACTTCGTCGCCTACTCCGGCTCCCGGCCACTGGCCAAAGGCTGGAACACCAAGCGCCGCCACGCCCAGCGTGGGCGCGACGACACCTTCGTCGTCGACCTGGCCGGCCGGGCCATCTGCTTCTCCTCGGGCGAGCCGTCGGGGCTGTCGGTGACGATCCACGGCGTCGTGGCCGAACTGCGGGCCATCTGCGGGCCGGGGGCAGCACTGCTGTTGGGCTTCGACCGGGGCGGGTCCTACCCGGTCACGTTCTCCAAGCTGCGCGACGCCGGGGCCGACTGGGTCACCTACCGCCGGGGAGCGCTGGTGGAGCCGACCGTCGCGGCCCGCCGGAGCTGGTTCGGTCTCGACGGGCGCCGCCACAGCTACCGAATCGCGGATGAGACGGTGGACCTGGAGGGCTACGGGCCGGCCCGCCAGATCAGCGTGTACGAGGGTGGAAAGGTCGTGTTCCAGGTGCTCACCTCCGACACCACCGCCACAGCGGCGCGCATGGTGCACCTGCTGCGCTGCCGCTGGCGCATCGAGAACGCCTTCAAGTACCTCACCCGCCACCAGGGCATCGACGCTCTGTGCGACTACAAGATGACGGTCGGCCCCGACACCGCGAAGGTCACCAACCCCGAGCGGGGCGCCGCCACCGCCACGCTGCGGGCCGCCGAGGCCGCCCTCGCCGGTGCCGAGCGGGCGCTGGGCCAAGCGTTGGCCGGGCCCAGCACGAGCGGGGATTACCTGGCCACCATCCGCCGCCTGCGCGACGGGCTCGCCATGGCGGTCGACGACGTGGCCGAGGCGAAGGTCGGTCTCAAGGGTGTCCCGGCCAAGCTCGCCGCCAACGAGATTGACCCCGGTGCCAAACGGGCCACTCCACGGGCGGAGCGCCGAAGCCTGCAGATGGTGCTGCGGCTGCTGGCCTACAACGCCGAGCACGACCTGGCCCGGCGCCTCAACGCCTACCTCGGCGACCCCGACGAGTTCCGGGCTGTCACCCGCAACCTGCTGCACCAGGGTGGCCGCATCGACTTCGGTGCCGACGCCGTCATCGTGACGATCGACCGCCCCAACCAGCCCCGGGTGGCGCGGGCCCTGTCCCTCTTGGCCGACGAGCTGACCGCCGCCGAGGCGCACCTGCTGGGCGATCCGAGGCGGATCATCTACCGCGTCGAGGCCTCATGACTTCAACAGTCGCGCTCGGCAGACTTCCGGAGGTCTGAGGCTGGGGCCACTGAGCCGGCCATCGAAGTGGTGTTGGGACTGGCGTTCGCAGCGCTCCATCCCAGCCAGCAACGCCGTCTTCAGGATTGACGAGATTCGCCAGCTCGATCGGGGGTCCCGGCCCCTGGTCGGTGTGGATTCTCGAACGGTCCATGTCACTGTTAACCTCGATTGTTCGTCCGACCCCGTGCTGAAGGGTCGC
>JALYYN010000405.1 GCA_030946525.1 Actinomycetota bacterium
GAGCTGTACGACCGCCTCCAGGACGGTCGCAACTACCGGGACCTGCGCAACTTCTGGTTCAAGAAGGGCGACCACGACGAGGTCCGCAACGACTTCCTGCCCCTGATGACCGCGGAGCAGATGGAGACCCTTCCCTTCCCGCAGTACGGCGACAGGGAGACCATCTACGAGCGGGGCCACGGCTGGCGCCCGATGGGCCTAGGCGACTACCTCAACAACGACGGGCTGGGGTACCAGACCCTCTGGTCGATCGGCTGCCCCTTCCACTGCAGCTTCTGCGGCAACACGAAGTTCATCGCCAACGACCCGAAATACAAGAAGATCCGCCACCCCAGCGCCCGCTACGTGGTCGACGAGGTGAAGAAGGTCCGCGAGCGGTTCCCCCACATCAGCCAGGTCAGCTTCAACGACGACAGCTTCATGGCCATCACCTACCGGGAGCTCGAGACCTTCGCCGAGCTGTGGAAGGCCGAGCTGGACCTGCCCTTCGCCGTCTACGGCGTCATTCCCAACTACGTGAAGCAGGACAAGTTCGAGATCCTCACCTGGGCCGGCATGAACCGGGTCCGGATGGGCATCCAGAGCGGCAGCCAGGCCATCCTCGACTTCTACAAGCGGCCCACGCCCCCCGAGCGGGTGCTGGAGGCGGCCAAGGTGGCGGCGGCCTTCGCCCCGAAGTACCACATCGCCCCCGCCTACGACATCATCATGGACAACCCCATCGAGACCCGCCAGGACGTCATCGACACCCTGGAGCTCATCTACAAGATGGCCCGTCCGTACACCCTCCTCGTCTACTCGCTCAAGGTCATCCCCAACACCGAGCTCGAGCGGGTCATGCGGGAGCGGGGGATCGACCTCGACGACATCTCGGCCAACTACATGTCGGTCCCGCCGCGGGCCGCCAACCTGATCGTGTACCTGATGGCCTCGTGGCACCCGCCGCGCTGGCTGTTCGACCGCCTCCTCACGCGGGTCGAGGCCAGCACCACGCCCCAGCCGCTGTACCCGAGGCTCGGACAGGCCCTGCGCCTGATGTACATCATCCGACGCGGTCTTCGGCATCTGCGGCTCATGGACTTCTCGACCATCAACGGGAAATCGGGCTACGCCTTCTGGCGGCTGGGCGTGGTCAAGTTGTGGCGTAAGCGGTTCACGCCCCGGTGGCCCCGCCCCGTGCGCGAGGTCAAGCCGTCGGCCACCGCCGGCCCCGACGGCACGCGCCGGGTGCTGATCCCCGTGGTCGAAGACGTCGGGTAGCGCCCGCTGTCGGCCGGCGCCATCGTCCCGCGCCGGCAGCGGCGTATGCAGCGGTGTATGTTTGAACGATGCGACGGACGAATATCTACCTGACCGAAGTCGAACAGGCCGCCCTCGACGCGCGAGCCGAGGTCGAGGGCTCCACGCGCAGCGAGGTTCTGCGAGCCATCGTCGATCGGGAGCTCAATCTGGTCACCGAGGCGTCCGGGAGTGTCGATGCCGCGCTCGCGGCACTGGCGGGCGAACTCGCCGAGCGGAGTCGCCGACTGAGCGCCGGCGATCCCGATCTCTCCAGTTCGGAGTGATCATCGTCGACGACCACCTGGCGCTCCTGGCGATCGCGGGCGCCCTCCCGGACCTCGGCGGCCCCGGGCCGGTCACGACGACGTACGGCTTTCACTATCGCCTCGCCCGCGCCGTGTCGGATTCGGCTCGGTCCGGGTCTCTGTCTCGGAGGCATCAGGAAGCGTCGGTGGCACTGGACCGTGTGGTGCGGCCCCCGACGAACCGTCTCCTCGTGCTCGACCCGCGGGCGAGCGTGGAGGAAGCGGTGAGCGTCGCCATTGAACGAGGTGCGAACCTGCTGCTCGCGGAGTTGGTGGGCGCCGCCGTCCACCATGGCTGCTCCGTTCGCATCACGCCGAGGAACATGGGTCGGACCTGGCCTGCGGTGATGGAGGCCGCCGGCGTCAACTTCGCAACCGTTGACGCGTGAACTGCTCGCGAATCGGCCCTCCCGTGACTGTTCGCTCTGATGTTGCTCAACGGGCCGAGCCTCCGACGCGGACGATGTCCTGATCGACATCACCGAGGTTGTGGACGCGACCAGGACTCGTCCGACCCCGATCGTCGGCGCAAGAGGCCGGCCCGCGCGTTGCGCGCCCGCGCCTCCGGCCCTATAACAAGATGGTGGAGCAGCGCCTGGAGTCGTCCCGGCTGGGCCGGCTGGTCCTCAGCGCGGTCATCGTGGTGATCCTCGGCGCCGTGCTGACGTGGAACCTCCCGCCCTCGCAGCTGGCCACGGACACCCAGCCGGCCTTCCAGCGGGTGATGTACGGCACCGGGCTCGACCAGAACTGGTCGGTGTTCGCCCCCGACCCGCCCCAGACCGAGGCCACGTTCCAGGCCCTCATCGTCTACGCCGACGGCACGCAGCGCACGTGGCAGGTGCCCACCGGGGGGTCGCTCCTGGGGGCGTACTCGGACTACCGGTGGTTGAAGTGGGGTGAGATCGTCACGGCCGGGATCGACGCCCGGCTCTGGTTGCCCGCCGCGCAGTGGATCGCCCGCCAGGAGCAGGGCGCCGGGCGCCGGCCCGTGACCGTCACCCTCCAGCGGCATCTCGCCCCCCACACCCTCGCCGGCCCCCCGGGACCACCCTCGACGGTCGATTTCTACGTGTACCCGGTGCCGGGCCCTGCGCCGGGACCGGCCGGTTGAGCAACCCCCTGGTGGCGTGGGACCGCTTCTGGTTCACGTCCCGATCCGCGTCCACCGCCGCCCTGGTCAGGATCTGGGGCGCTCTCGTCCTGCTCGGCTGGGGACTGACGATGGGCGCCGACCTGCTGTCGTTCTTCGGTCCGCACGGGATCCAACCCCGCCAGCCCAACTACAAGCTCACCGGGTTGAAGGGTATCTGGAGCGTCCTGGGCCCCTCTCCCACCGGCCCGACGATCGCCATCGTCTACGGCCTCTTCCTGCTCGGGGCGCTGTGCCTGCTGGTGGGGTTCCATTCCCGCCTGGCCGCCCTGGTGGTCTTTGTCGGCATGGTGTCGTTCACCCGCCGGGACCCGCTGGTGGCCAACTCCGGCGACGCCCTTCTGCGCGTGCTGTGCTTCTACCTCCTCCTCGTGCCGGGGGGCGCGGCCCTCTCCCTGGACCGCTGGCGGCAGGTCCGCAAGACCGGTGGGGACTTCTGGGCGTCGCCGGCGCGAGCCGTCTGGCCGCTGCGGCTCATGCAGATCCAGCTCAGCGTCGCTTACCTCGCCGCCGTGTGGGCCAAGGTCGGAGGGATCACCTGGCGGCAGGGGACGGCGGTCAGCTTCGCCCTGCAGACCAACTTCATCCGCCGCCTGCCCCTCCCGGCCGGCCTGGTGCATTCACTGCTGCTCTCCAACATCCTCACCTATGGGACGCTGGCCACCGAGCTGAGCCTGGGCTTGCTGGTGTGGAACCGTCGCCTCCGCCCCCGGGTGCTGCTCGTCGGCGTGGCCTTCCACCTCGCCCTCGACTACGCCTTCCGGGTCGGGTTCTTCAGCTATGCCATGTTCGTGCTCTACCTGGCCTTCGTACCCCCGGAGAGGGTGGACGCCTGGCTGTCGGCCGGTCGTGCCCGCCTGGCCCGTCGCCGGACCCGACACCGTCCCGGCGATGGCGGTCCCGGCGACGACGGGCGACAGACAGTGGTCGGAGACGAAGGGCCGGTCGACGACCGGGCCGGTGTGACCGCGGGAGCGGTGGCAGAGCCGACGGCCGGGGCGGACGCAGTCGTCGGCGAGGCGTCGCCCGGCGTCGGCCGGGGCTGAGCGGTGGGCCGGTTCCTCCTCGCTGCGGTGGTGGTGGCGGTCGCCGCGGTGGTGGCGGTCATGGTGGAGCG
>JALYYN010000299.1 GCA_030946525.1 Actinomycetota bacterium
CTGGCCATCTACTGCGTCATCACCTACATGGACACCGTCGAGGGGGTGTGGTTCCCCGAGGGCGGCATGCACGCCATCCCCCGGGCCCTGGCCGAGGTGGCCGAGAAGGCCGGCGTGTCCTTCCGGTACAACACCACCGTCGACGGGGTGATCCGCACGACCGACGGGCGGATCAGCGGCGTCCGCCTGGCCGGTGGCGACGTCGTCTCGGCCGACGCGGTGGTCCTCAACCCGGACCTTCCCGTCGCCTACCGCGAGCTGCTCCCCGGCGTGCCGATGCCGCGGGTGGCCCGCAAGGGCAACTACTCACCGTCCTGCGCGGTCTGGCTGGCCGGCGTCAAGGGCAAGCTCCCGCCCGGCGCCGCCCACCACAACATCCACTTCGGCAACGAGTGGGAGGGGGCGTTCGACGCCCTGCTCACGCGGGGCGTGGTCATGCCCGACCCGTCGATGCTGGTCACCAGCCCGTCGGCCTCGGACCCGTCCCTGGCGCCGGCCGGCCATGTGTCCCTCTACGTGCTGGAGCCCACGCCGAACCTGGACGGCAACGTCGACTGGACCGTCGAACGGGACCGGCTCAAGGAACGGTTGGTCGCCCGGGTGGCCGCCCTGGGCTACCCCACCGTCGAGGTCGACGTTGAGCGTTTCGTCGACCCCACCGACTGGCAGCGCCAGGGCATGGAGCGGGGCACCCCGTTCGCTCTGGCCCACAACTTCTTCCAGACCGGTCCGTTCCGGCCCAACAACGTGACCAGGAAAGCGCCCGGCGTGGTCTTCGTCGGGTCGGGCACCGTGCCGGGCGTGGGCGTTCCCATGGTGCTGCTCTCGGGACGGCTGGCCGCCGAGCGGGTCGACGAGCTCGCCAAGAAGTGAGGCCGGCCTCGTGGTGACGCTCGAGCAGTCCTACGCCCGCTGCCGGCAGCTCAACCGCCGCTACGGGACCACGTACTACTGGTCGACCCATCTCCTGCCGGTGGTCAAGCGCCACCACGTGCACGCCCTGTACGCGTTCTGCCGCTACGCCGACGACATCGTCGACGCATTGGACTCGAAGGCGACGCCCGCCCAACGCCAGGCCGCCCTCTCCGACTTCGGCGACCGCTTCTTCGTCGACCTGGCCGGCGGGCAATCCGAGGACCCGGTGCTCAAGGCCGTGGTCCACACGGTGAAGGCGTTCGACCTGGACCCGGACTGCTTCCGGCGCTTCCTGCGGTCGATGGCCATGGATTTCACGTGCGAGACCTACGAGACCTTCGAGGATCTCCTCGACTACATGGACGGTTCGGCCGCGGTCATCGGCGAGATGATGCTCCCGATCCTCGAGCCCACCTCGCCCGACGCCTACGGCCACGCCCGTGACCTGGGCATCGCCTTCCAGCTCTCGAACTTCCTGCGGGACGTCAACGAGGACCTCGACCGCGGCCGGGTGTACGTCCCCCAGGAGGATCTGCGGAAGTTCGGCGCCGACCCGTGGCTCCGCCGGGTCACGCCGGAATGGCGTGACCTCATGGCCTTCGAGATCGCCCGCACCCGTCGCTACTACGAGTCGGCCGACCTCGGCATCCCCATGCTCCCGCCGACCTCGGCGCGTTGCATCCGCGGCGCCCGGCGGTTGTACTCGGGCATCCTGACCGAGATCGAGCAGGCCGGTTACGACGTCTTCACCCGACGGGTGCGGGTGCCGACGTGGAAGAAGCTGGCCGTGGCGTTCCGCATGTTGCGGCCCTGAGCACCCCGCCGCGCGGCCGCCGTCGCCTCAGGATCCTCGCCGCCGCCGACGCCTTCGTCCTCGCCGGCGGGCTCTTCCTGGTCGGCGGGCGCTTCTGGGTCGGCGACCTCGGTCGCAGCGCGGCGGTCGCCCGCTTCCGGGCGGCCGGGCCGGCGGCCACGTCCGCCACGCCGGTGGCCGGGTTGCCGGCGACGGGCGTCTACCGCTACCGGACCACTGGCGGCGAGGTGGTCTCGCTGTTCGACACGAGGCGCGACTACAGCCCCGAGACCATGCGCATCGTCACCCGGCAGGGCTGCGGCGTGCGCGAGGAGCAGTTCTTCGTCCTCCAGCACATCGAGTACTACGACCGTTGCGGCGACCGGCTGGCGACGTACGGCACGGACATCGCCTACTGGTGGACCCACGGCACCCAGGACTTCGCCTGCCGGGGAGGAACCTTCGACATGGCGGGTCGGGCTCCCGGCGCACGCGAGGAGTGGGACTGCGCGGACGAGGACACGTCGGCCCACCAGATCACCGAGTACATCGGCGATGCGACCGTGGCTGTCGGAGGGGTGACGATGCCGGCCCGCCACGTCCGCTGGACGACCCTCTTCTCGGGGGCGACGGTGGGAGGCGCCCTCGTGGACGACTGGTTCGATCCCGGCACCGGTCTGGTCCTGCGCGAGACGCGCAGCATCGGCCTGAAGGTCGGGTCGCTGTTCGTCGGCCACCTGACCTACGCGGATGTCTCCGAGTTCACCCTGCTGTCCATGTCACCGGACCGCTGATCCGCCTGAGGCGGCCGTTCCCGGCCGCGTCAGGCCGCGGCGGGCCAGAAGCCGATGACGTCCTCGGCCGGCACGAAGACGTCCTGACCGTTGGTGAAGACCCACACCGTCTTGGCCCGCGCCGAGACCAGCGACACGTCGTCGAGACGGGACCCGCCCAGGAGGGCCAGGTGGACCGACTGTCCTTCGAGCCTGCGCAACTCCCTACGCCCCTCAGCGGTCATGGCCGGTGTCCTCTCGTGTCGTACCTGCTGTCCAGAGGATCGACAGGTGTCGCCTGATACTGAAGGGCTTCAGCCCAGGACCACCGAGCCGTACGCGCTGCAGAGCCCGTAGGCCTCGAGGGCGACGAAGACGACGACGATGAGGAGGATGAGCCACCGGCGCCATCCCCGGAACGAGCGGGTCCCTGCGGCCGGCGCCGGCATGTACCACTCGGGCAGGAGGTCCTCGTCGCCCGTGCGGGCCAGGTCCCAGAGGCTCACGGCGTCGTCGGCGACGGCGGCATCGGGATCGGCGGCCAGGGCCAGGTCCGTCAGCTCCTCGTCCGTCAGCTCGTCGTCCGTCAGCTCCGCGTCGTGGGCGGCGGCGTCGATCACGCGTCCGGGCATGGCCCGACCGTACCGGCGCGGCCATGGCAACTGCGGCGCGACCGGCGGTTGTTCACCGGATCGTCAGATCCGGTGCAGCACGGGCCGGCCCTTCCACTCGACCGGCAGGCCAGTCCGGGCCCGCCACCGGCTCTCAAGGTACAAGCCGGCCAGCACGGCGCGGGCCAGCGGCGACAGGACGCCGTAGAGCGGGTTCTGCCCCGCCACCGCCCGGCCCCCGGCGCTCACCACCATCGCCGCCCACGGCCGGCGGGAGGCGACCGGCAGCAGCAGCCAGGCCAGGTGGGGGAGCGGCCGGGGGTGGAGGGCGGCCTGGTTCTTCCCCAGGCCGGCGCGGATCTCGGCCCAGCTGCGGTACATGCGGGCGGTCATGAGCGTGGGCGCCAGCCGGGCGTCGTGACCGCCGAGGGCGAGCGCCAGGTCACGGTCGTCGACCACCGAGCCCCGGACGAGAGGGTGGCCGTGGCCGCCGACGGCCTCGTAGTGCTCCCGGCGGACCAGGAAGCACTGCCCGCTGGCGAAGCCGGCCGGCAGGCCCTCCTGGGTGAGCGCCAGCCCCAGTTCGGGCAGGAGAAGGCGCTCCCAGAACGACCGGCAGTCGAGGCCGCCGACGATGCTGGTCGACGTGGCCCGGGTCGCCGCCGCCATGGTCGCCAGCGCGGCCCGCTCCAGCACCACGTCGGCGTCGATGAACGCCAGCCACTCGGTGGCCGCCCCCTCGGCCCCGGCCAGGCACGCCCGGGGCTTGCCCAGCCAGCCGTCGCCCGGGTCGCCGTCGAGGCGCACCACCCGGGCGCCCGCCGCCGACGCCAGCGCGCCGGTCCCGTCGGACGACCCGTCGTCGACGACCACCACCTCGGTCGCCTGGAGCAGGACGGCGGCCACGCAGCCGGCGATGAGCGGCGCCTCGTCGCGGGCCGGGATCACCACCCGGACGGAGATCGGCGGCGCGGCCGGATCGGGGCCCAGGAATCGGCGGGCGGCGCCCCCCATGCGGGCCAACCCGGCGAGGGAGGCGACCGTCGCCGGGCGGATCGTGGGCGCCAACGCGACCTATGGGGTGTACTGGCGCGGCATGGATGGCCGCCAGAAGGATGACAGGGACCACGTCCGGGACTGGGCCGCCCTGCACGGCGCCGAGCCGCCGGCCGGCTTCGTTGGGGGGTGGATACGGGCGGCGGCCGCGGCCGCCCGGCCGCTGGCCCGGGCGGGAGTCTCGCCCAACATGGTCACCGTCGCCGCCCTGGTGGCGGCGATCGTCGCCGTGCCCCTCGCCGCCATCGACGGATGGATCGGCCCGGCTGCCGCGTGCGTCGCGGTCACCCTCTCGGGGCTGCTCGACTCGCTCGACGGTGCGGTGGCGGTCCAGGCGGGGCGGACCACCAAGGTGGGGTTCCTCCTCGACTCGGTGCTCGACCGTCTGGCCGACGCCGCCTTCCCCGTCGCCCTGGTCGTTGCGACGGGCGGGAGCGCAATGGCCATCAGGCTCGCCGTCGCCGCCACCGCCGCGTGCTGGTGGCTGGAGTACGTGCGGGCCCGGGCGTCACTCGCAGCCGCCGGAATGACGGGCTGGAAGCAGGTCATCACCCCCGGCGAGCGCCCGACGCGCATCGTCCTGACCGCCGTCGGCCTTGGCCTGCCCTTCCTCGCCGTCGCCGCCCTGTGGGGGCAGGTGGTCATCGTGGGCGCTTCGGGGCTGTTCCTGTTCGGCTCGTCGATCCGTCGCCTGCGGGCCGATGACCGGAACCAGGCACCCGCCGGCCCGCCCGCTCCCACAGGATGATGGTGAGCACGATGAGGGCGAAACCGAACAGGTAGTCCTCGACCGGAATGTCCCACGGGAAGCGGGCCCCGCTGTTCATAGCCGGGTTGTACTCGACGATCGGGGCCGACAGCTTGGTCAGCCACCCGTCGACCAGCACCTGGAAGAACAGGATGATGGCGTAGGAGATCCAGAACGTGACCCGACCGAAGATGCCGGTCCGCAGCCAGAGAACCTCGATGCCGACCACGGCCAGGACGGCCACGATCGACGCCCACGTGTACTCCATGTCACTGCCTGCGCAGGACGCGTCGGACGGCCTCGAGGGTGAGGAGGCTGCAGATCGGGATGACGAGGAAGAAGGCGAGCTCTTCCACCGGGAGGTCGAAGGGCAGGTTCCAACCGGTCACGTATCGGGCGTTGTAGGTCCAGTGGTCCCGGGCGATGGCCACGACGTCCCACACCACGAAGAGGGCCACGGGGAGCGCCATGGCGGCCAGCAACCGGCGAGGTTGCCGCCAGACACGGGCGCCGAAGACGAACTCCAGCGGGAGCGTGACCACCAGGCACCCGGCCATGAGGAGGAGGTACTGGTACCGGTCGAGGTCCATGAACGGCAACCACCGTAGTGGCCGTGCGATCACCGGGAGCGGCGCCCTGACTGTTGGTAGCAAGGGGGGTGCGGGTAGCGTGGGCCTATCGGCCTGCTCCTGGACACCATCACCGAGCCCGGCGACCTGCGAGGGCTCGACGACGACCAGCTCGAGCAGCTGGCCGGTGAGATCCGCGCCTTTATCGTGCAGTCGGTGTCGGTGACAGGGGGCCACCTCGGCTCCAACCTGGGCGTGGTCGAACTGACGCTCGCCCTGCACCGCGTCTTCGACTCCCCGAAGGACATGCTCCTGTGGGACACCGGCCACCAGGCCTACGTCCATAAGATCCTGACCGGCCGACGGGGCCGCTTCCCGAGCCTGCGCCAGGCCAACGGCCTCTCCGGCTACCCGTCCCGCACCGAGTCCCCGCACGACCTTGTCGAGAACAGCCATGCCTCGACCATCCTCAGCTACGCCCACGGCCTGGCCACCTCGCTGGCCCTCAAGGGCGACACGGAGCGCCGGGTGGTGGCGGTCATCGGCGACGGTTCCATGACCGGCGGCATGGCCTACGAGGCGCTCAACAACCTGGGCCACAGCGGCCGGCGGGTGCTGATCGTCCTCAACGACAACGGCCGGTCGTACGCACCGACGGTCTCCAAGCTCGCCGCCGGCCTCACCCGCCTGCGGCTGAACCCGTCGTACGTGAAGAGCCGCGACCGCATCCAGCGCCTGCTGCGGGGCGTCCCCGGCATCGGCGAGCACCTGGAGCTGGGCATGGAGGGCATGCGGGCCGCGTCCCGCGAAGTGCTCGGCCCGGGCGGGTTCTTCGAGACCCTCGGGGTGCGCTACGTCGGGCCGGTCGAGGGCCACGACATCGGCGCCCTGGAGGACACCCTCCGGCGGGCGGCCGAGCTCGAAGGGCCCATCCTCGTCCACGTGCTCACCCAGAAGGGCCGGGGCTACAAGCCCGCCGAGGACGACGACGAGAAGTGCCTGCACGACACGCCCGTGTTCGACCCGGTCACCGGACCGCCCCCGTCGGTGCCCGCCGGCTACACCCAGGCCTTCGCCGAGGCCATCGTGGCCGCAGCCGGCGTCGACGAGCGGATCGTCGCCATCACCGCAGCCATGCCCGGCCCCACCGGTCTCATCCCCTTCCAGACCCGTCACCCCGACCGCTTCCTCGACGTCGGCATCGCGGAGCAGCATGCGGTCACCGCCGCCGCGGGCATGGCGATGGGTGGCCTGCGCCCGGTCGTCGCCATCTACTCGACGTTCCTCACCAGGGCGTTCGACCAGATCAACCTCGACGTCGGCCTGCACCGGCTCCCCGTGGTGTTCGCCGTCGACCGGGCGGGCATCACCGGCGACGACGGGCCCTCCCACCACGGGGTCCTGGACATGGCGCTGCTGACCCGGGTGCCCGGGATGACCGTGTTCGCCCCGTCGTCGGCCCAGGAGGTCGAGGTCATGCTGGGCGAGGCCCTGTCGATCACCGACGGGCCCTCGGCGGTGCGCTATCCCAAGGGCCCGGCCCGCCAGGCGCCGGCCGACGCTGTGGGTTCGGGACTCACCGGCCGCCTGATCCGCCGGGGCGACGACGTGTGCCTGCTCGCCGTCGGCAAGATGGTCGAGGCCGCCGAGGACGCCGCCCGCCTGCTCGACCGGCAGGGCGTCGCCGCCACCGTCTGGGACGTCCGGGTGGTCAAGCCCCTCGATCCCCTGATGATCGCCGACGCCGCCGGCCACCCGCTGGTGGTCACGGTGGAGGACGGTGTGCGCCTGGGTGGGGCCGGGTCCGCCATCGCAGACGCGGTGGGCGCCACCGCCGAGGGGCGTCAGTGCCCTCCGGTGATCGTGCTGGGGGTGCCGGACCGCTTCATCGCACAGGCGCCTCCGGCGGCCATCCACGCCGCCATCGGCCTCGACGGCCCCGGGATCGCCGCATCGGTCATCCGGGCCCTCGAAGCGGCCGAGGCCGTCCCCGAAACCCACTGATGCCCGTGCGCCCCGGCGCGCTTCTCGCCGCCCTGCTGCTGGCGGCGCTGGCCGCATGCGGCGACGGCAGCGGCGCGACGTCGCAGGCCGGCGTCCGTGACTCGGCCGGTGCTGCAG
>JALYYN010000304.1 GCA_030946525.1 Actinomycetota bacterium
AGACGGTGGTGCGCCAGCCCGTCGTCACCCGGGCCCACACCGAGGAGATGCTGCTGGCCTGTGGCGCCGACCTGAACGTCAGCGGCGACGGGCTGGTCGTTCGGCTCCGGCCGTCGACCCTGGAGCCGTTCGAGCTCGACGTGCCGGGTGACCCCTCCCAGGCCGCCTTCTGGATCGTCGCCGCCTGCATCGTCCCCGGCAGCGACGTGACCGTCGAGGGCGTCTACATCGGCCCGGCCCGGACCGGCTTCCTCGACGTGCTTACCCGCATGGGCGCCGACGTCGAGCGGGTGGGGGACCGCAGCATCCGGGCCCGCTACTCGCCCGACCTCCACGGCACCGACGTGAACGGCGGGGAGGTGGCCGACGTCATCGACGAGATCCCGGCGTTGGCCATGGCCGCCGCCGTCGCCGACGGCGGGACCCGCTTCGCCGACGCCGGGGAGCTGCGGGTGAAGGAGAGCGACCGGATCGACGCCATCGCCTCCGCCCTCAACGGGCTGGGCGCGCGGGTCGAGACGGTCGACGACGGGTTCGCCGTCCAGGGCGGGGCGCACCTCCGCGGCGGCCACGGCCACTCCCGGGGCGATCATCGCATCGCCATGGCCCTGGCCGTCGCCGGCCTCGCCGCCGAGGGGACGACCACCGTCGAGGGGTGGGAGGCGGTCGCCACCAGCTATCCCGGCTTCGGGCGCGACCTGGAGCAGTTGTGCGGGTCGTAGCCATCGACGGCCCGGTGGGATCGGGCAAGTCGACGGTGGCCAAGGCGGTGGCCGACCGCCTGCACCTTCCCTATCTGGAGTCGGGAGCGATGTACCGGGTCGTGGCCCTGGCTTCCCGCCGCCACGACCTCGACCCTTCCGACGAGGACGCCCACGCCGCGCTGGCCGCGGCGCTAGACATGGAGGTGGGGGAGCGGATCCTCCTCGACGGGGAGGACGTGACCGCCGACCTGCGGGGTGCCGAGGTCGGCCGGGCCGTCAGCGCGGTCGCGGCCATGGCCGGGGTGCGCGAGGAGCTGGTGCGCCGCCAGCGGCAGTGGGTGGCCGACCATGACGGGGCGGTCGTGGAGGGCCGCGACATCGGAAGTGTCGTGTTCCCCGACGCCGAGCTCAAGGTGTTCCTCACCGCCAGCGCGGCCGAGCGGGCCCGCCGCCGGGCCCTGGACGAGACCGCCGACGACCTCGCCCGCCGGGATCTGCTGGACTCGACCCGGGTGGTGTCGCCCCTCATCGTCCCCGACGGCGCGGTGGTGGTCGACACGACCGCCCGGCCGGTCGAGGCCGTCGTCGACGAGATCGTCGGCCTGCTGTGATCCTCTACCAGATCGTCCGGCTGCTGATCCTGGTCGTCGGGAAGCTCTTCTGGCGGGTGAGCTTCGAGGGCCTGGAGAACGTGCCGGCGACCGGGCCCTTCGTGCTCGCGCCCGTGCACCGGTCCTGGATCGATTTCGGCATCGTCTCCGGAGTGACCCGTCGGCAGATGGGCTACATGGGCAAGGAGTCGCTGTGGAACTCCAAGCTCCTGGGGAAGTTCATCTCGATCCTGGGCGCCTATCCGGTCAACCGTGGCGCGCCCGACAGGGAGGCGCTGCGGCTGACCCTCGCCGTCCTGGGGAAGAGCGAGCCCCTGGTCCTGTTCCCCGAGGGCACGCGCCGCCGCGGCCCGGTGATCGACCACCTGGCCGAGGGGGCGGCGTTCGTGGCCAGCCGGGCGTCCGTGCCCATCGTGCCCGTGGGCATCGGCGGGTCGGAGCGGGCGTTGCCGAAGGGGAAGCGCCTGCCCCGGCCGGTGAAGATCCACGTCATCGTCGGCAAGCCTCTGCATCCGGCGCCGATCGCCGAGGGCGCGAGGCACCCGTCGCGCCGGGCGGTGAAGGAGCTCACGCTGCACCTGCAGGACGAGCTCCAGAGCCTCTTCGACGCCGCCCAGCGGCGCGCCGGCATCGACGTGCCCGCCGGCCCCCCACGGCCGGCGGGCGCCGCCGGGGGCTGAGTCAGGCGGTGGCGAGGGTGTCCAGCACGTCGCTGGCCGCGCGCTGGCGGTCGTCGGCGAAGGGCGAGACCCCCGGGGGCGCCCCCAGCGTGACGCCGACGGCGGCGTCGAGGGCCGCCAGAAGCTCACGCAGCTCGCGGGGCGGCGGGAAGTACTCCTCCTCGTCGGTCACGGTGATCTCCTCCACCCCGTTGCGCGGCGCCAGCCGGGCGATCACCTCGCGGACGAGCTCCTCGGGCGCCGACGCCCCAGCGGTGACGCCGACCACGCCGGACAGGTCGTCGGGCAGCTCGTCGGCCCGGTTGACCCTGTAGACCCGCGTGCAGCCGACACCCCGCGCCACCTTCTCGAGGGCGACGGTGTTGGACGAGTTGGACGAGCCGATGACGACCAGCGCGTCGGCCTTCCCGGCGATCTCGGTGAGCGCCGACTGCCGGTTGGTGGTGGCGAAGCAGAGGTCGCTCTTGCCGGGCATCCAGAGCTGGGGGAAGCGGACCCGGGCCGCCTCCAGCACGTCGGCCCAGTCCTGGTGGCTGAGCGTGGTCTGGGCCAGCAGGGCGACGGGGCCGTCCACGTCGGTGAGGGCGGCGACAGACGCCTCGGACTCCATCAGGTGGATGGACTCCGGCGCCACGGCCATGGTGCCCACCGCCTCGTCGTGGCCCTCGTGGCCGACGTAGAGGATCGAGTAGCCCTTGCCGGCGCGGACCTTGACCTCGTGGTGCACCTTGGTCACCAGCGGGCAGACGGCGTCGACCACGAAGCCCCCGTGGGCCCGCGCCGCCTCGACGACCTCGGGCGCGGAGCCGTGGGCGCTGAGCATGAGCGGCGCCCCTGCCGGCACGTCGGCCACGTCGTCGACGAACACCACGCCCAGCCGGCGGAAGCGGTCGACGACCAGGCCGTTGTGGACGATCTCGTGATAGCAGTAGACCGGCGGCTCGAAGACCCGGACCATCCACGCCAGGGCCTTGATGGCCATCTCCACCCCGGCGCAGAAACCCCGCGGCGCGGCCAGCAACACCCGGTCCACGTCCACCAAGACAGCCTACCGGCGGGCGCCACCTATCCTGGGTGCATGTCCCTCCCCCGGGTTGTCGCTGTCGCGCCCGGGTCACCGGCGTCCCGCGCCGGCCTGCAGCCCGGCGACGAGGTCGTCTCGCTGGCCGGTCGACGGCCCCGTGACGTCATCGAGTGGCGGCTGCTGGCCGACGAGGCCGACCTCGACATGGAGATCCGCCGGGGCGGCCTCGAGCTCGACGTGACCGTCGCCAAAGCCGAGGGCGAGGCGCTCGGGGCCGAGGTGTCCTCGGCCCTGTTCGACAAGGTGCGCACCTGCGACAACCACTGCGAGTTCTGCTTCATCCACCAACTGCCCCCCGGCATGCGCCAGAGCCTGTACCTGAAGGACGACGACTACCGGCTTTCCTTCCTCTACGGGAACTTCACCACCCTGACCCGCTTCACCGAGATGGACCTGGAGCGGGTGGTCACCGAGCGGCTGAGCCCGATCAATGTCAGCATCCACGCCACCGACCCCGAGCTGCGGTCCCGGATGCTGCGCAACCGGCGGGGCGCCACCAGCCTGCGGTGGCTCCGGGCCCTGCTCGACCACGGCATCGAGGTCCACGGCCAGGTCGTCGTCTGCCCGGGGGTGAACGACGGTGAGGCGCTGGACGACACCCTCACCGGCGTCCTCGACGAGTACCCCGACCTGTCCACCGTCTGCATCGTCCCCCTCGGCGTGAGCCGCTACAACACCGAGGAGGCCATGCGGCCCCACACCCTCGCCGAGTCCACCGCGGTGGTCGACCTGGTCGAGGAGTGGCAGGAGGTGTACCTGTCGGCGCTGGGCCGGCGCCTGGTGTTCGCCGCGGATGAGTACTACCTGCTGGCCGGTCGGCCGTTCCCGGCCGGCGAGGCCTACGAGGGCTTCCCCCAGCACGAGAACGGGATCGGCATGGCCCGGGCATTCCAGTTGGAGCTGTCGGGCCAGGTCGACGCCGAGACGGGCATCGGCGTGCAGCCCGGCTTCTTCGCGTGGGTCGACGGCGCCCCGGCCGAGGGCTACCGGGCGCCCCGCACCGGCGCGGTCGCCGTGTCGCTGGCTCCTCGGCGCACCGCCCCGGTCGCCGTGCTCACCGGAGAATACGGCGCGGCCGTGCTGCGGCCGGCGCTGGACTCGATCGGCCGTGCCGACGTCCGGGTCATCCCGGTGCCGAACCGGTTCTTCGGGGGCAACATCGGCGTGACGGGCCTCCTGGTCGGGGAGGACCTGTCCCGGGTCCTGGCCGACGAGCCCGCCGGCCACCGGTACCTGCTGCCCGACGTGTGCCTGTCCGGCGGGAAGTTCCTCGACGGCTCCACGCCCGACGCCCTTCCCCGGCCGGTCGAGGTGGTGGCCACCGACGGGGTGTCGCTGCGCAGGGCGCTGGGGCTCGGCCTGGCGGCAACCGCCTGATGAGCAGCCTGCCCACCGTCGCCATCGTCGGCCGGCCCAATGTGGGGAAGTCCACCCTGGTCAACCGCATCGTCGGCCGACGCGAGGCGATCGTCGAGGAGCAGCCCGGCGTCACCCGCGACCGCAAGGAGCTGGAGTCGGACTGGCGGGGCCGCCGCTTCCTCCTCGTCGACACCGGCGGGTGGATGGCCGGCACCGACGACCTCGACTCCCAGGTCAGCCGCCAGGCCGAGCGGGCCATCAAGGCGGCCGACGTCGTCCTGTTCGTGGTCGACGCCGTCGTGGGCATCACCGAGGAGGACGACCAGGTCGCCGCCCTCCTGCGCCGGGTGAAGCGGCCGGTGATCGTCGTCGTGAACAAGGTCGACAGCGAGCACCGCGACGCCGACGCGTGGAACTTCGCCCGCCTCGGTCTCGGCGACCCGATGGCGGTCAGCGCGTTGCACGGCCGGCAGGTCGGCGATCTTCTCGACAAGGTCGTTGACTACCTGCCGCCCCCGGTCGACGAGGGCCCGGCGGACGACGACGTGTCCCGCATCCCCTCGGTGGCCGTGGTCGGGCGGCCCAACGTGGGCAAGTCCACCCTCTTCAACCGGCTCATCGGCGACGACCGGTCGGTGGTGCACGACCAGCCCGGGACCACCCGGGACTCGATCGACACCGTGGTGGAGACGCCCGACGGCCCGATCCGCTTCATCGACACCGCCGGCATGCGCCGGAAGAGCCGCATCGACGAGGGCACGGAGTACTACTCCCTCGTCCGGGCCCTGCAGACCGTCGACCGGGCCAACACCGCGCTGCTGGTGATCGACGCCTCCGAGGGCGTCACCCACCAGGACCAGCGCCTGGCCGAGCGCATCGACATCGCCGGCAGCCCGGTCCTCATCGTCCTCAACAAGCTTGACCTGCTCGACGCCGCGGCCCGCGCACACATCTCGGAGCAGGTCGACGACCGGCTCGCGTTCCTGGGCTACGCCCCGGTGCTCAAGATCAGCGCCCTCACCGGCAAGGGCGTGCACCGGCTGCTGCCCGCCCTGCAGGAGGCCATCGAGGCCTATCACCGGCGCATTCCGACCCGGGAGCTGAACGAGGTGATCCAGGCCGCCCAGGCCGCTCAACCCGCGCCGGGCGCCCGGGTGCTCTACGCCACCCAGGGCGCCGCCGAGCCGCCGACGTTCACCCTCTTCGCCAACCGGGCCCTCCCGCCGACGTACCTGCGGTACATGGAACGGCGTATCCGGGAGCACTTCGGGTTCGGCCCCACACCGCTGAAGCTCCGGGTCCGCCGTCGTACCCGCTGACGCCTAGGATCCCGGGCGGGCATGGTCGACTATCCGCTTCTGCTCGTGGTGGCGGTCGCGTGTGTCGTCGCCGCGTCGATCTGGGCCCGCTCCGCATTCCGCCTGGAGCGCTCGTGGAAGCGGATCCTGGAGAGCAGCGGGCCCGCGGGCTCGGTGGCGGCCAACCTGGCCCGATCGGCGTACCGCAAGGAGTTGCACACCACCCTCGTCTACGCGGTCGCGGCCCTGACCGCGGCGGCGGCGACGGTCAAGGGGTCGTGGAGCCGGTTGCCGGAGATCCTCCTGGCCGTGCCCATCGTCATGACGTTCATCTGGGGCCGCCGGTTCGTGGCCGAGGCCGATCTCATCGAGGAGCGGGCCAGCCTCGAGCGGCGGGCCGAGGAGGTGCTGTCCCAGGAGCAGCTCGCCCCCCGCAGGTGGGCGGCGCGCCTGGCGCCGCGGGAGCTTCCCGAGTTCGAGGGCTTCGAGGTCGGGCGGGCCTACGAGGCGGGTACCGGGCTCATGGCCGGCGACTTCTACGACGTGACGCCCACCGGGCCCAAGCGCCTGGCCGCGGTGATCGGCGACGTCTCCGGCCACGGCATCGAGCCCTCCATCACCGCGTTCCAGGTTAAGTACCTGCTCCGAGTGTTTCTCCGCCAGTACCGCGACCCGGCCCAGGCCCTCGAGGAGCTCAACGCGGTGATCTCGGCCCAGACCAACAGCGAGGAGTTCGTGTCGCTGTGCCTGGTGGTGTTCGACCAGGCCGCCGGCACGCTGCGCTACGCGTCCGCAGGACACCCCCCGGCCTGGCTCTGGCACGATGGCGAGGTGCGCCCCCTCCGGTCGACCGGCCCGTTGCTGACCCTCAACCCGAAGGCGACCTACACCAGCCGTGAGGTGCCGCTCGACCCCGGTGACCTGCTCCTTCTCTACACCGACGGCCTGGCCGAGGCCCGCGCCGGCGGCCACCTCTTCGGCGAGGAGCGCATCGCCGCCCATGTCCGTCGTGACCCCGGAATGGGTGCGGACGTCCTCTGTAAGTCGCTGCTGGCCGCAGCCCGGGACTTCGCCACCGGCCCCATCCGGGACGATGTCGCCATCCTGGCCATCCGCCGGGTCTGACCGACGTGCCCTGGTGTGAGGACTGCAACCGCCACCTCGACGCGGACGAGCTGGGCGAGGGGGACACCTGCCCGACCTGCGGGAAGGTGCTCGACACCAAGCCCAGCAAGGCTCCCTGGCACTTCAAGCTCCTGGTCGGGTCACTGTCGATCTACCTGAGCTGGCGGGCGGTCCAGGGCATCGAGTGGGTGGTGCACCACTTCTAGATCACGTAGACGGCGGTGGCGGTCGACACGTGCGACGGGAACCACTGCGCCGCGCTCATGGGGATGCGGATGCAGCCGTGGGAGACGGGCTCGCCGGGCACGGAGTTCGATCCGTGGATGGCGTAGCCCCCGAAGAAGTACACCGCGTTGTAGAGCTGTCCCAGGCGGCTCGTCGTCCAGCCCGGGTCGTAGCGGTAGAAGTGGAACGAGCCCCTCGGGGTGGGCGTCGACGCCTTGCCGCTGGACACCGGCAGGATGGCGGTCAGGGCGTTGCCCTCGTACAGGAAGAGGACCTGGCGGGACAGATCGACCTCCACCCGGCTGGCCCCGCCGTTGGGGACGAGGGGAGCGGGCGTCGCCCGGGTGCCGATGATCTGGGCGGCGACCGCGTCGGTCAACTGGCCGGTGCGCGGCAGGCCGTTCACCTTCTGGAAGGCCATGATCGCGCTCGACGCCCGAGCGTCGATCACGCCGTCGACCGTCCCGACGTCGTAGCGCATGGCGGCCAGGGCCTGCTCCACCTGCACCGTCGACGCAGTGACGGCCGGGGCGGCCGAGACCGCGGACGCAGCTGCGAACTGGACGGCGAACAGGGCGAGGATCAGCCCGGGCACTCTTCTGGTCAGCGTCGTGGTCTTCATCTCCCACACTGTTACCCGTACCAGGCTCCGGGGAAGCCGGTCGAGGGCGAGTAGAGTCCGACC
>JALYYN010000426.1 GCA_030946525.1 Actinomycetota bacterium
AGCAGCTCGGCCACCCGCTTGGTCTCGGGCACGTAGTTGGCCGGGCGGGCCAGCTCCCGCACCGGCGCCTCGGCCCGGCCGTCGCGCACCGCCCGCATGAGGTCCTTGGCGTAGAGGAGGCCGGCCACGTCGTCGATGCCCTGCTCGTAGACGGGGATGCGGCTGAACCCCGCAGCCATGACCACCTCCATGGCGTCGTTGACCGTGGCGCGGGCTTCGATGGCCACCATGTCGGGGCGCGGGATCATCACCTCGCGCACGACGGTGTCGCCGAACTCGATGATGGAGTGGATGAGCTGGCGCTCCTCGCGCTCGATCACGTCCTCCTCCACGGCCACGTCGGCGAAGGCCAGCAGCTCCTGCTCGGAGACGTACGGCCCCTCCTTCAGGCCCTTGCCGGGGACGATCATGTTGGTGAGCCCGATCAGGGCCCGGGCCAGGAACCGCACCGGTGGGAACCGCACGATGGCGGAGACGAGCGGGGCGGTCAACAGCGACGCCCGGTCGGGGTGCTGCACGGCATAGGTCTTGGGAAGCGACTCGCCCAGCACGAAGATGACGATGACCTCGAAGGCGGTGGCCACGGCCACGCCCAGGCCTCCGAAAAGCCGCTCGGCCACCACGCCGACCAGCGTGGCCGCCACCAGGTGGCAGAGCAGGAGCAGGAAGAGCACCGGGTTCAGGAACCGCTCGGGGTGCTCGATGAGGGCGACGAGGGCATTCCCGCCCCGCCGGCCCTGCTCGGCCAGGCTCATGGCCTTGACCCGGCTGGTGCGGGTCAGCGCCGTCTCGGCCATGGCCAGCACGGCGGCCACGCCGATCAGCGCGAAGACGGCCACCACCATGAACACCTCGCCCTGGTTCATCGTGCGCCCACCGTGATCGTCGCCGGCCGGCTCATGACGTGTGGAAGAGCGCCAGCAGCTCCCGTTCCCGCTGCTCCATGGCCTCCGCCTCCTCACTGTCGACGTGGTCCATGCCCAGGATGTGGAGGATCCCGTGCACCACCAGGAGGGCCATCTCGTCGTCGTACGTGCCGGCGTGCTCCGGCGCGTTGCGGGCCGCCACCGCCGGGCAGACGACGACGTCGCCCAGCAGGTTGGGCGGGTCGGAGGACTCCGGATCGGCGCCGGGGCCGGGACCGAGGGAGTCGAGCGACCGGCCGCCCTCCACCACGTCGTCGTCATCGATCGGGAAGGCCAGCACGTCGGTCGGGCCCTCCTTGCCGAGGAACCGCTTGTTGAGCTCGGCCATGGCCGTCTCGTCGACGAAGAGCATGGACAGCTCGGAGTCGACCTTGACCCCCTGGGCGGCCAGCACGAGCTTGGCCAGGCGCACCAGGGCCATGGCGTCGACCGGCTCGGCCGACTGCTCGTCGGCCGCGAACACCTCGACGGTCATGCGGAGGGGCTCGCTCTCTCGTAGGCGTCGACGATCTGCTGGACGATGCGGTGGCGGACCACGTCCTTCGACGTGAGGTGCACGAAGCTCAGCCCCTCGATGCCGGTCAGGATCTTCTCCAGACCCAACAGGCCGCTGCGGCCGGCGGCCAGGTCGACCTGGGTGACGTCGCCGGTCACGACCGCCCGGGACCCGAAGCCGATGCGGGTGAGGAACATCTTCATCTGCTCGGGGGTGGTGTTCTGGGCCTCGTCGAGGATGAGGAAGCTGTCGTTCAGGGTGCGGCCCCGCATGTAGGCCAGCGGGGCGACCTCGATGGTCTCGCCCTCGAGCAGGCGCTTGGCGCCGTCGGGGCCGAGCATGTCGTACAGGGCGTCGTAGAGGGGGCGCAGGTAGGGGTCGACCTTGGCCAGCACGTCGCCGGGAAGGAAGCCGAGGCGCTCCCCCGCCTCCACCGCCGGTCGGGTGAGGATGATCCGGCTGACCTTGTGGGCCTGCAGGGCCTGTACCGCCAGGGCCACGGCCAGGTAGGACTTGCCGGTACCGGCCGGGCCGATGCCGAAGGTGACGATGCTGCCGGCGATGGCGTCGCAGTAGCGGCGCTGACCGCTGGTCTTGGGCCGGACGGTGCGGCCCCGGGACGAGCGCAGCACCTCGGCGGCCAGGACCTCGGACGGGCGTTCGTCGGCCTTGACCATGTCGATGGTGCGGCCCACGTCGGCGGCGTCGAGGCGCTGGCCCTGCTGGAGGAGCAGCACCAGCTCCTCGAACAGGTGGCCGACCCGGTCGGCGTGGTCACCGTCGATGGTGATCTCGTTGCCGCGCACCAGGATCTCGGTACCGCCGAAGGCCTGTTCGATGATGCGCAACAACTCGTCGCGCTGCCCGAGGAGATCCACCATCAGGTGGTTGCCGGGCACGAGGATCTTGATCTGGGTCGGGGACACGAGTGCGTTCTCCGCCCACGTTACCGGGCCGGGCCGCCTTCGCGTCGCTTTGCCGCCCGGCGGCTCTCCGCGGCGGTCAGCCCGGAGGCCACTCCATCGGCCGCCCACCCACGACGTGCATGTGCAGGTGGGCGACGGAATTCCGGGCGTCCTCGCCGACGTTGAACACCAGCCGGTAGCCCCGGTCGGCCAGGCCCTCGGACCGGGCCACCTCCTGGGCGGTCTCCATCATCTCCGCGAGCACGCCGGCGTGGTCGGCCGTGACCGTGTCCGCCGAGGCGATATGGGCTTTCGGCACGACCAGCACGTGGACGGGCAGGGCGGGGTTGCTGTCGCGGAAGGCGTAGGTGCCCGCAGTCGACAGCACCTCGTCGGAGGGCACCTCGCCGGCCACGATGCGGCAGAAGATGCAGTCGGCTGTCGAGTCGTCCGTCATCCGGCTGTCAGGCTATCGGCGGGCATGGACGGCATCGAGGATCTGGAGCGGTGGGCGGCAGATGCCCGGGCCAGGGACGCGGCCGACGCCCGGGTGCGCGAGCGGTGGCTGCGGGCCCAGGCCGAGGAGGACGCGTCGCTCGCCGGGGCCCTGTTGGCCTGCGCCGAGCGTGAGGAGAGCGTGGTCCTCACCACCGTCGACGGTCGGCGACACCGCGGCACGGTGGCAGGCGTCGGGCTGGACTTCTGCGCGGTCGTCGCCCCGGGAGGGACGTCGACCCTCGTGGCCCTCGACGCCGTCGCCGAGGTCCGGCCGGCCGATCCCGGCGACCGCCGACGTTTGCCCGCGGCCGGCGCCGGGCGCGACCGGGCCTCGCTCGGCGTGCGTCTGGCCGACGTGCTGGCCCAGGCGGCCGGCCAGCGCCCACGGATCTCCGTGCAGGCGGGCACGGCGACGGTGGTCGGCGACCTGCGCACGGTGGGCAGCGACGTGCTGACGGTGCGGACCGACGGCACCGGCGGCCTGGTCTATGTGAGGTTGCCTTCGGTGTCGGCCGTGTCCTTCTTGGCCTCCGGGTAGAGGTGCTCCAGGTCGCCCGGTGTGATGCGTGAGGACTTGATGAACGTCTCGACCTCGGTCTCCTGAAGGCGGATCACCCGACCGAACTTGTAGGCGGGCAGCTCGCTCTCGTCGATGAGGCGGTACAGGGTGCGAACCGTCACCCCGAGCCGGCGGGCGGCCTCGCCCGTGCTCATCCAGCGAATCTCGTCGTCTGGCATGCCGCGCAGCATAGTCAGTGTCCGGCATTCCTGGTGCTTTTTCATGAATTTTCATGAGAACAACGTACGGACGCTCCTTTCACAGCTTCTCCGCACGAAATCCCCAGG
>JALYYN010000430.1 GCA_030946525.1 Actinomycetota bacterium
CGAGGGCGACAGCCAGGTGCGCTGGTTCGAGGGCAACTTCGCCGACTACGAGGTGTGGCGCCACAAGGAGCTGGGCTCGGCCGCCGACCAGCCCCACCGCATCAAGTACAAGCCCCTCGTCAGGTAGCCGGCGCCGCAGACCGGTCCACGGGTGCTGTGGTCGAGAGCGATCGGGGGTTGAACGTTGATGAGCGCAGCGATCCGGACCGACCAGCTGGTCAAGCGGTACGAGGAGGTGACGGCGGTCGACCATGTGGACCTCGAGGTCCGGGTCGGGGAGGTCTTCGGCTTCCTCGGCTCCAACGGCGCGGGCAAGTCGACCACCATCCGCTGCATCCTCGACCTGGGGCACCCGACGACCGGCACCATCTCCGTCCTGGGCCTCGACAGCCACCGCGATTCCCTTGAGATCCGCCGGCGGGTCGGGTACCTGCCCGGGGACCTCGCCCTGTACTCGAACCTGACCGGCCAGGAAGTCGTCGACTACTTCGCCAACCTCCGCGGCGGGGTCGACCGGGCGTTCATCGCCGAGCTGGCGGAGCGGTTCCGCGCCGACCTGTCCCGCCGCTGCCGCGACTACTCGTCGGGGAACCGCCAGAAGGTCGGGCTGATCCAGGCGTTCATGCACCGCCCCGACCTGGTCATCCTCGACGAGCCGAGCACGGGGCTGGATCCGCTCGTGCAGCAGGAGCTGCAGAACCTCATCACCGAGGTCCGGGCCGACGGCCGCACCGTGTTCCTCTCCAGCCACACGCTCTCCGAGGTCGAGCGCATCGCCGACCGGGTCGGCATCATCCGCCACGGCCGGCTCATCGAGGTGTCGACCATCGACGCCCTCAAGGCCAAGGCCATCCGCCGCCTGGACATCGAGTTCGACACCGACGTCGACCCGGCCGCGCTGCGCTCCATCGCCGGGGTCCGCGACGTCACCCGCGACGGCTACCACCTCAACGTGTCCTACGACGGGCCGATCGAGCCGGTACTCGAGGCCGCCATCGCACTGGGCGTGGTCAACCTCCACAGCCGCGACGCCGACCTGGAGCAGATCTTCCTGGCCTACTACCGCGAACCCGGCGGAGACGGTTCGGACGGGCCCAGTGCCGACGACGGGGAGGTGGTGGCCGGTGCTGATATCGAGCCTTGAGGCCAAGGCCTTCCGCGACCGGTTGAGCCTTTCGCTCATCACCGGCGCCGGGCTCGGCGTCATGGCGGTGCTTGCGGTGTGGATGTTCGCCGGGTTCGGCGCCTCGGCGGCCAATATCCTCACCGACATACCCGAGGCGCTGTCGGCGCTGATCGGGGCCTCGGGCGGCGGCAACGGCGCGGTGTCGGAGATGTTCAGCCTCATCGCCCCGATCGTGGTGCTCTCCGTCGCCGTCTCGGGCGGGGTCAACGCGCTCGCCGGCGAGGAGCGCGATCACACCGCCGGGCTCCTGCTGGCCCAGCCCGTGACCCGCCGCCACGTGGTGCGGGCCAAGGCCGAAGTGCTTGTCGCCCACGTCCTGATCACCTCCGGCTTGTTCCTGGCCGGGTTCGTTGCCGCGTCGGCCCTCTTCGGCACAGGCGTGTCCAGCGCCGACGCACTCGCCGCGAGCGTGCACCTCGCGACCCTGGGCGTTGCGTTCGGCATGGTCGCGCTCTCGGTCTCGGCCCTCACCGGCTCGACGACGGCCAGCCTCGGCGTCACCGCCGGCCTCGCCGTCGCCGCCAACCTCGCGGCGACGATGCTCCCGCTGGTCGACCGGCTCAAGGGCTTCGCGAAGGCGTCGCCCTGGCACTACTACGACGGCTCCAGGCCGCTCTCCAACGGGATCGACCCGGCCCACCTGCTGGTGCTGGTCGCCCTCGGGGCCATCGCGTATGGCCTTGCCCTCGCGGTGGTCGACCACCGCGACATCGGCTCGGGGGACCAGCGCGGCTTCATCGCCATGATCCCCGCGCTCGACCGCTTCACCCGTCCCAGCGTGAGCGGCGTGTTCGCCAAGGCGCTCTCCGAGCGCGCCATCCTCGTCTCGATGGCAGGCGGTTACGTGGCGATCACCGCCGTCGGCACGTGCCTCATGTTCAATGGCCTGAAGGACACATTGTCGAAGCTCTCCCATGACCTGCCCGATGCAATCGCCAGGCTGGTCGGCGGCGTCGACATGGGCACCCCGGTCGGGTGGATCAACGCCGAGCTGCTGTCGATCATGTTGCCGCTCGTGCTCGTGGCTGTGGCCGTCGTCATCGGCGTCGCCGCCATCGCCGGTGAGCAGAAGCGCCACACGCTCGACCTGCTCCTGGCCGCCCCCGTCAGCCGGCGCCGCATCGTCATCGACAAGGCCGCGGCAATGATCGTGACCCTCGTGGCGATCGCTGTCATGTGGGGCATCGGGATCATGGCCGGATCGGCGATCGCCGGCCTCGGGCTCGACGTCGGCCACGTCGCCGCCGCCCTCGCGCTGCTCACGCTGCTGGCCGCCTTCTTCGGCGCCGTCGCCCTGGCGCTCGGATCGGTCGCATCCAGCCGGGTCGCCCTCGGAGCGTCCGGCGCCATTGCCCTGGCCTCGTACTTCACCGAGTCGTTCTTCCCGCTCAACGCAGGCCTGAGGCGGTGGGCTGTTCTGTCTCCGTGGCACTACTACAACGCGTCGCACCCGCTGGCCCGTGGCCTCAGCGCCGGCCATGCCTTCGTACTCGCCCTCGCCTCGGCCTTGGCGGTGCTGGCCGCCGCGCTGCTCGTGGATCGGCGCGAGGTCACGGCGTAGGTCCGGTCGCAGATCGGCGCACCGAGCCCGAGGTCCACACCCACTGTTGCGCTGTCCTGGGGATCGGCCGGCAGGTCCCCGCGGACCGCTCAGCCCAGGGCGGCGGCGAGCTCGTCCCGGGTGAGGGCGACGTTGTAGACCGGCGTGCCCGGCTCCTGGCGGCGTCCCTCGGCGAGGGGACCCAGGTCATAGGTGTCGAAGCCGATGTCGTCGATCAGGGCGGCCACCGTCGCCTTGGCGTCGGTGTCGTCGCCGGCGATGGGGAGGGCGCGGCGCCCCGGCGTCCCCGGCGGCCTGCCCTGGTCCCGGA
>JALYYN010000459.1 GCA_030946525.1 Actinomycetota bacterium
GGTCGAGGGTCCGGGCTTCGACCGGCCCGACGGGGCCCGAGGCCAGCCTTGCCTCGAGGACGAGATCGGCGACGATCCCGACATCCTCCGGATGGGCCAGGCGGTCGAGGGCGACGCCGGCGAGCGACGTGCCCGTCACCTCGGTGAGGTCGCGCAGGACGGTGCCGTCGTGGCCGACGACGACGGCCTTCTCGGCGAAGGCGTCGAACAGGGCGGTCCACCGCGCCTGGGTCTCGAGAAGGGCCTCCTGGGCCTGCCTGCGGTTGGTGGTGTTCCTCGCGAGCACGACGATGCCGCCGACGTCGGGGTGGTCGAGCAGGTTGTTGCCGACCGCCTCCACCCAGTGCCAGGTGCCGTCGGCATGGCGGACGCGCACCTCGTACGGCGCGCTCACGCCGGGCGCCGCCTGGATGCCCATGAGCGCCTCGAGCGCCTGCCCGATGTCGTCGGGGTGGAGGAACTCGAGGCCCGACCGCCCACCGTTGGCGCCGGGCGCGTAGCCCAGGAAGCCGAGGCTCTCGTGGTGCTCACGGATCGAACCGTCCGGATTCAGGACGACGATGGCGTCGGTCGACGTCTGGACGAGCGCCCGGAACCGGGCCTCGCTGACCCGCAGGTCGTTCTCCACCGCCCGCCGGTGGGTGACATCGCGCACGATGGCGGTGAAGTGCCGGCGGCCGTCCGCCTCCCATGACGACACCCAACCCTCGGCCGAAAAGCCGGTCCCGTCCTGGCGCCGGCACTCGAGGTCCATGAACCCTCCCTCCCGGGCCCGGACCGCCAGTTCGTCGAGGAGGCCGCCGACCGGGCCGCCGAGGTGTTCGGGCGACAGCATGGCGATCGGTTGGCCCAGGGCCGCCGCCTCGCTGTAGCCGAACGTGGCGCGCGCCGCGTCGTTCCACGAGACGATCGTGCCGTGGTCGTCGACGGAGATGATGGCGTCGCGGGCCGACTCGGCCAGGGCCCGGTAGCGCTGTTCGGACTGCCGGAGCGCAGCCTCGGCGCCGGCTCGCTCGACCACCCGGCTGAGCTGGGAGGCCACGCCCGCCATCACTTCGAGCAGGGACCCCTCGGGGGCCTCGTCCCACGGGCTGAAGAACTCCAGCACGGCTGCCACGTCGTCCCCCACGAGCACGGGGATGGCGAGCGCGGATCGGATGGAGGCCTCGGCCGCCAACCCGGCGATGTCGATGTCGACGTCGCTTGCCTCCTCCCCGTAGAGGTTGGCGAGATCGAAACGCCAGGCCGGCGAGCCGGTGGCCAGGACGCCGCCGACCAGTCCGTGGCCACGACGCTGTTCCCTCGCCGGTGCGCCGTGGACGAAGGCCCGAGAGCCGTCGAGGCCGGCCACCACGACCGTGTCCGTCGGCACGGCCTGATCGCCGCCGTCGGCGACGACGTACAGGCGGCCGATGGGCCAGCCGGTATGGGCGCAGACCTCGCGGAGGACGGCCGATGCGGCGTCGACCAGGTCGTTGCAGGTGTTGGCGGCTATCGCGGCCCGCTGGAGGAGGATGACGTAGGCGAGGCGGTCGACGACAGCGTCGACCCGGTGGGCCAGCCGGCTGATGTCGGCCGTCATCGCGCCCTCGAAGCGGGTCAGCCGATCGCCACCGGCTTCCTTGGCCACGCACATGGCGGTGCCCGCCTCGCGCAGCACCTGATCCGGGTCGGCGCCGGCCCCGCCGAGCGCCAGGCCCGCGCTGGCGGTGAGCAGCACCTGCTCGACCCCGACGGTGTAGGGCATGCGCAGCGCCGCCAGCGCCCGCTCCGCACCCGGGGGATACGGATGGGGCGGCCCCTCCTCGAGCAGGACGGCGAAGCGGTCGCCGGCCAACCGGCCGACGACCCCGCCGGCGTCCACCGCGCCCAGCAGGCGGGTGGCGATCATGGCCAGGATCTGATCACCGCAGGCATGGCCCAGCCGCTCGTTCACCCGGGCGAAGCCGTCCAGATCGAGCAGCAGCACGGCGGCGCCCTTGTCGGGCGCCCCCTGCGCCCCCAGGGCCAACCGCAGGCGCTCCCGGAAGAGCTCGGGATTGGCCAGGCCGGTCAGGGAGTCGTGGAACGCGTCGCGGAGCAGCTGCTCCGAGGAGAACGTGGGGGGCGTGGCGGCCTCCGTGGTCCACCGGAGCTGCCCGGGGGGCTGTGGGGAGAAGGCCGTCTCCAGGTCGCGGTCGAACTCGGAGCTCGTCAGCACCTCGGCCCGGCACAGCGGCCAGGCCGGCAGGCCCAGGGCCCCGACCGCCGACTTCCAGCGGGCGGCGGCCACGAACAGCGCCTCCGCGGGCGCACCGCCGGTCAGGCGGACCTGGAGCGCGTACCGGTGGGGGTCGAAGAGGGCGGCCGGTCTCGCATCGGTGAGCTCCTGCATCAGACGCTGGAGCGCGGCGACCTCGATGGGCGCCGTACCACTCTCGTCGTACGCTTCGAGTACGACGATCCACTCCGTGTCCATTGCTCGTCACCTTCCCCCGGGTTCGAGCGCTTCCCACTGATGATACGCCCAGGTCGATCGGATCTCCGCTGGTCCGGGGCTATGGCCGGATGACCGCCGGGTCAGTCACGGGCGGTGGACGTGTCATCCCCGTTGCGCCGCCCCCTCCTCGTCAGTTCGAGGATGTTCGCTTTGCTGAACCGGCGGTGGCCGCCGAGGGTGACCAGGTGGGGGATGCGGCCCTGGTCGGCCCACCGGCTGACGGTGCGGGCGGAGACGCACAGCAGGCGGGCGGCATCGCCGGGCGAGAGATACTCCTCCCGGGCCTCCGGGGCCGCTTCGATGCGCTTGCCGGCCTCGGGTCGCGGCGCTGAATGTCGCTGGTTGTCGGGTTCGGGGACGCCGGATCTGTGGTTGCTTGCGTCTGCGGTGGTCGGTCGGTCCCTTCCTTGCGTGCTGTCGAAGGGGGTCATGTTGGCCTCATCGACACCCTGACACCGGCCGCTGTAGGGGTGCGACGGAAATGAGCCGAACGGCCCATTCCCCCCTCGGCGGCCCGCCGCGGTCGGTGGTGGCTCGCTTGCCCGATGTGTCCGTTATGGCGTACTTTCGGTTCCGAGGCGCCGCCTGGCGGCGCCACCTGGGGGACGCACATGAGGCCATGGCGAGCAATCGAACGTCACCGTCCTCGTTCTCAGGAGCGGCCGGACCCGTTTGGTGCCGTGACCCGGAACAGCCAACGGGTGAGGGTGAGGTCGCGGTGACGGACGCGCTCACCGACGTCTCGACCGAGCCCGGGCGGCCGCAGCAGTTGGAAAGGCCGGGCATCACGCGACCGGCTGACGCTGCGCTGCTTGTGTCGGCGGCGCCCGGGTCGGCGCCGCTGGTACCGCCCCCGCCGGTGGCCCGGCGCCGCGCCCTGCCCAAGGTGCTCCTCGCCGTGGCCGACCTGCTGGCGGTGGGACTGGGACTGCTCGCAGCCTCGCTGGCCGGCCACGGGGCCGGCGCGTCCACCGCCGCCCTCTCGGTGCCGCTCTGGCTCCTCTTCCTGGCCGAGAGCGGGCTGTACCAGGCCCGCAACCTGCAGCGGTTCGCGACGGAGGTGCGGGGACTGCTCCACGCCGCCGCCCTCAGCATGGGCGGGACGGCGCTGGTCTCCCTGCTCCTCGGCCGGGCGGTGAGCCGCGAGTGGCTGCTGCTGGCCTTCGGCGGGGCGACGGTCGCCCTGGTGGCGGAGCGGGCCGCGGCCCGGGCCGCCTTCGCCGCCCTCCGCCGCCGGGGCCGGCTGGCCAGGCGGATGGTCGCGGTCGGCGCCGACGCCGACGGGTGCGAGCTCGTCTCGCTGCTGGAGGCCCAGCAGGAGCTCGGCTACCGGGTCATCGGCTTCGCCGACGACCTGCTGCCCGTCGGCACCATGGCGGTCGAGGGAGTGGCGGTGCTCGGGACGACGGAGGACATCCCCGCCCTGCTCCGGGCCACCGGCGCCGAAGGCGTCCTTCTGTCGACGTCGTCGATGGAGCCGGCCGGGCTCAACCACCTCGTCCGCCGCCTGGGAGACGCCGGCATCCACGTGGAGTTGTCGACGCCGTGTCGGAGCGTGGCCATCGAGCGCCTGACCGTCCGTTCGGTGGGGACGAGGTTCACGACCCTCCACCTGGCCCCCCGGGACGGGTCCCGTTGGACGCTGGCCGGGAAGCGGGCCTTCGACATCGTCGTGGCCCTCGTCGGCCTGGTGGTGGCCTCGCCGGTCATGGTGGTCGCCGCCCTGGCCATCAAGCTGGACACCCGCGGGCCGGTCCTGTTCCGCCAGACGCGCCTGGGCCGGGGCGGCACGCCCTTCAAGGTGCTGAAGCTGCGTTCCATGGTGGTCGACGCCGAGCGCATGCTCCAGGATCTCCGTCATCTGAACGAGGTCCAGTGGCCGCTGTTCAAGGTGAGGGCCGACCCGCGTACGACACGGGTCGGCCGGTTCATCCGGGCTCTGTCCATCGACGAGCTGCCCCAACTGTGGAACGTGCTGCGGGGCGAGATGAGCCTGGTCGGGCCCCGCCCTGCGCTGCCGGGCGAGATCCACGGCTGGAGCCTGGAGCTGCACCGGCGGCTCCTCGTCCGCCCCGGGATCACCGGGATGTGGCAGGTCAGCGGGCGCTCCGACGCCACCTTCGAGGACTACATGCACCTGGACCTCTATTACATCGACAACTGGTCGCTGTCGATGGACGTCCGCATCCTCCTGCGTACGGTGCCGTCGGTCCTACTGCAGCGCGGCGCCCACTGACCTCGCCCCGGCGTCAGATGGCCGACGCCGGTGTGGAGATGCCGACGCCGCCCCTGGTGTCCGCGCCGTACCGGCGCTGCTCCCGGGCCAGATCCAATGGTTGGATCGACTTCTGGCCTTCGGTCGCCGCTTGGTCGAGCAGGTGGGCGGGAACGATCCATGCGATCTCGAACTCGATCCCGTCGACGTCCCGGCCGTAGAGGCTCTTGGTCGTGCCGTGGTCGCTGGCGCCGACCAGGGCCCGCCGCTCCGACAGCACCCCGGAGAGCCGTTCCAGTTCGGCCAGGGTGTCGACCTCCCAGGCGAGGTGGTACAGGCCGACGCCGCGGCCGACGGCCCGGGCGGCCTCGCCCACCGAGAACAGGCCGAGGTCGTGGTCGTTGGTGGAGCCGGGCGCCTGGAGGAAGGCGGCGCCGGCCATGCCCTCGGCCAGCGGGAGGCGGCGGAAGCCCAGGACCTCGGTGTAGAAGTCGGCGCTGCGCTGGGCGTCGCGCACGTAGAGGACGGCGTGGTTCAGGCGGGTGATCGGCATGTCAGTGGTAACAAGGTTGAATGTTCAACTGTTCCCGACTCCGCTGAAGGGGCTAGGACGGGGCCTTGAACGAGTCCTTGAACGCCTGGTAGATCGGCTGGAGGCCGTTCCAGTCGCCGTCACGGGTCTGAAAGTACAGGGCGAAGCCGTAGCGCGGGGTGATGAAGCCGAGGTTGGCGACGTGCAGCTGGGCGGCGCCGGAGGTGTACGTGAACTCCCAGATCGCAGCCCGGTAGGTCCCGTACGTCGTCGGGTCGATCCGGATGCGGTGATAGTTGGCGTTGCCGGCCGCGAAGCCGGTCTCCTCGGCCTGCCAGGCGCCCTCCGGGGAGGGCCCCGGTGGCTGGATGTGGTCGACCCGTAGGTAGGTCCCGGTGCCCGGATCCCGGAAGTCGGTCAGCGTCCCGTCGGTGCGCACCGTCCAGTTGGCGGGCCTGGCGATGGTGAAGCCGGTCACCGGGTCGGTGTACGGGACCCATCCGGCGGTGGAAGCGGCGGCCGGCGCCGTGGTGGCGGCACGGCCGGAGGCGGCGGCGGTGCTTGACGGCCCCTGCGAGCCGGCCGTGCTGCCGGAGGGCGCCTTCGTGGCCGACTGGTTGCCCGACCGACCGGCCAGCAGTGCGATGCCGACCAGGGCGAGCACCAGGAGGCCGACGACGCCGGCGACGGCCAGCGCCGGACGGCGGCCACTACTCCGGCGTTGCCGCGTCGGCGCCGACCCCGCCG
>JALYYN010000463.1 GCA_030946525.1 Actinomycetota bacterium
TCGATGACCGCCTCGGTGGTCTGGCGGTGGCTGAGCCACACGAAGCAGTGCCGGGAGTAGCAGGCGGTGAAGATGAGCGCCCACACCATCCGCCGGCCGCCGCTGGCCGGGTCGGGGACCAGGCCCATGCGCCCGAAGTCGACTTGTAGTTCCGATCCGGGCTCACCGTCGTTGACCCTCACCGTGGTCTTGGGCTGCCCGAAGCCGCAGCGTTGGGTGGCGAAGCGGTTGAGGGTCCGGTAGGCGACGACCACGCCCTTGCGGGCCAGCAAGTCCTGGACCTTGACCAGCTTCAGTCCCTTCTCGAGCCAGATCTTGATCTCCGCCTCATGGGGGACCAGGGACTCCCATCCGACGCCGTGGCCCGCCGGTCGGGCCGGGCGGACCCGCTCGCACACCAGGCCGATCACCACGTCGGTCAGCTGCGCCTCACCGCCGTCGGCCGTGAGCCCGGCGGCCACGGCGGCCTCGACGTAGCGGCGGACCGTCTTGCGGTCGACGCCGCTCAGGCGGTCGATACCCCGATAGCCCTCACCCCGCAGCCACAGCCGCAGCACCTCTTTGATTTCGAACACCGATACCTCCCGGTAAGCCATGGGCACCCTTCGCCTGGTTGACGTCGGGTGCGAGTCGAACGTGCGTCCGACCGGCTGTGGGGATACCGAGGTGGTCCCATGACTGGCAACGGGGTGGTCCCATGCCCGTGGCAAAACTGACCTCAGGGTGGTCCCATGCGCGTGGCAAACGACATGCAACCGCAACGTGCTGCCTGACCGAAAGAGCACCCATGTCCACGAGGTCGAGGATCCGATGAGGACGGAGGCCATCGCCGTCGCCGGGTTCCTCGCCGGTTGCTGCGGCAGGACGCAGGTCGTTCGTTCGGCGTCGACACCGGGCTTGCGCATGCCGAAATGCTCGCTCGTCGCTGACGGCCGTCTCGTGTGCTGTCGGCAGGAGCCGGACCGCGTGTCCGCGGGCCTCATCGAAAATACGTACACTGCGGCCCCTGGTCAGGATCGGCGTGGCGGGAAACAGGAGTGCTGTCGTCCACGACAGTCCGACGGCCAGGTGGCGCGTCCTTAACCAACGTCGATATTTCGAACGGAGACCACATGCCTAGCTTGAGTCCACAACCACTGCCGCCCGGCAGGGCCATCACGGTGCGCATGCAACCCGAACTGATGTACGACCTTGAAGCGTTCCAACGGGTGCAAGCAAGCGTGCTCGACCGACTGGGTTGTGGCGGCTGCACCTCGGGCCACCAGTTCCTTTTCCAGGCCTTCGAGGAATTCGTGGTGAACGAGGCGGGCGAGGTCATGCTCATGGCGGGCGGAAAGGTCGTCGGGTAGCCGTGTCCTGGTCGCGGCTCGACCTCGGGGTCGGCCTGGTCGCGTTGGCCGGGACCGACCTGCTCTGGGAAGGCATCGCCGATCTTGTCGACGTTGTCGAGGTCGAGCCGCAGACCATCTGGCGCTCGCTTCCTAGCGGTGGCTGGGCACTCGATGACTCGGCGTTTGAGTGGCTGGATCACATCGAGCGACCAAAGCTCAGCCATGGCGTCGGATTCCCCGTCGGCGGCACCGTTGCACCGGATCCCGTCGGTATTCGCCACGCCGCTGCCTCAGCTCGCCGTTTGGATGCAGTCCTTTGGAGCGAACATCTCTCGTTCAACCGGGCCGCCCAGGGGGACACGACCGTCAACGCCGGCTTCCTGCTGCCGCCGGTGCCCCTTCCATCGACGGTTCGCGCCGCAGTCGACAACATCAGCCGATACCAGGACAGCCTCGACCTGCCGTTCCTTATCGAAACACCGACGAGCTACCTACGCACAGCCCCATCCGACATGACCGACGGCGAGCTAGTCGCAGCGGTGAGCGAGGGGGCTGACTGCGGCATCCTGCTCGACCTGCACAACATCTGGGCCAACGAGCGCAACGGTCGCCAGTCGGTGGCCGACTTCCTTGCAGACATCCCGCTCGAGCGGGTGTGGGAGGTTCACCTCGCCGGCGGGTTCGAGCTGGACGGGTACTATCTCGATGCTCATTGCGGACCGGTGTCACCGCCGCTGCTGGAGTTGGCGGCCCAGGTGGTCCCGTCGCTACCGAACGTGCGGGCCGTCCTGTTCGAGTCAGTGCCGGCGTCTCTCATGAGTCTTGGCGTCGACGGACTCCGCGACGTGTTG
>JALYYN010000312.1 GCA_030946525.1 Actinomycetota bacterium
TCCTCAGCGACAGTTCTTGACGGCCTCCGTCCCGGGGAGGATCATCGTCGGCGATCGGCTTTCAAGGGTCCGAGGTGGTCCCTAGGTCGTGGCAACGGGGTGGTCCCATCACCGTGGCAAACGACATTCGGCCGGCGGGAAGACCATGCATGTCACGCCTACCGGCTTCGGGCAGTTCGAACACAGCAGTCTGGTGGGAGTCGCGTCCTGCTTACGGGATTCCTCGTCCACTGTCACTGCGACGAGTTCCACGAGCAGGGCTTGCTCGACTTGGCCGCTGCCGGAACCAGACCGGCGCGATGGTGGCGGAGACGCTGACCCTCGACCATGCAGGTATGGCACGGGCGGTGAACGTCACCTATGGCGCTGTGCCCCCGATCTGATCTGCTGATCCGCTTCGGGCGGCACCGTCGTGCGCGGGGAGTGGCCGTGGCCGTCCATGCCCAATTGGCGCTGGCTCGCTGCCCATGACGCCGGACGAGGCCCACACCTGGAAGGTCTTCCCATCGGTGACCGGGGCGCACTCGGCAAAGGGTCGACCTGCTCGATCGCCCCCTCAGCGGCCGGTACGAGAATCCTTCGGCGGGTAGGAGAGACGGCGATGGGCATGGTGATCCTGCCGGTTTTGGCCGCCATGCTGGTCGGTGCGGTCTACGTGGCCACGACTCGCCCCTGCGTGACCCGGTTTCACAAGCACCGCCACTGGCGCTGGTCCGGCCGGCACGCACCCTGACACGAGGCGCGGGTGGTGAACCTGGCGATGGGAGCCAAGTCGGCTCGGCCGCACTGCGCACAGGGGGTCACCGGCCGGTCGTCTCAACGAAGAGCCACTGTGCGGCCCGCATCGACTGGCATCCCTGCAGCGACAACCCGGCGCTCCTGGCTCCGGGTAGAGGCGACGACGCTGTCGGGCATGCTCGCGGAACGGAGGGGAGGGAGGCGAACCCAGGGCAGCGAGATGATGCTCTGTGACCCCAGCTTGCGCAGCAGGAGGCGGCCACTCAGGCATCGCGAGCTTGCCCACGGCCTGGATACGGTCCACGCCCGCGACGGAAACCTCCGTCTCACCGACTAGACGTAGGAACCGAGCGTCCCGCTCACAGCGAACGATGACGGAGGTCTCGATGGGCGACGACAAGGTTCAAGACGCCAAGGGCCAAGCCAAGGAGGGCATCGGCAAGGTGACCGGCAACGAGGACTTGGAGAACAAGGGAAAGACCGACCAGGCCAAGGCGTCGGTCAAGGGGAAGGTCGGCGACGCAGTCGACGCCGTGAAGGACAAGGCCGACGACATCAAGAACAAGTAGTCCCTGACGGCGGTCGCCGAGCCGCCCGCGTAAGTTGGTGGAGGCGCCGGGCCGGCGACCGGCGCCTCCCGTAGCGCACTCCTCGGGGGGTGGTCGAAGAGTCCTCCGGTGCCATTCCCCAGGGCGCAGACGGCTGGGTCGGCAGGCCGACCCGTGTCGGCACGGGGGCGCATCGGCCTCTCATCGGGTCGTGCTCGACCACGGCGCGACAATGCGGACATGAACCCGCCTCGTGATCGTGTTGACCAGGTGCTCGACACCCTCCTCTTCGCTCCGATCGGCGCTCTGCTGAGCGTCGGTGAACTGGTGGCGAAGCTTGCTGAGCGTGGACGGCGTGATGTCGGCCAGGCGAAGGGAGCGCTCGGCGGCCTGCCCGAGAACCTGAAGAGGTTCGGCGGATCGACGTCCGGTCGGACCGACCGGTAACGAGACCGACCTCCGAGCCGGCACGAGATCAGCGACGAGCGGTTATGCCGCTGGTGATCAGCCGAAGTGCAACCGGCGACACGCTGCCGGGACACACCCTCGCCAGGGGCGAGTGAGGAGGCGGCGAATGATTGTCCGGCGACGACGTGGACCGCCAACTCCGAGCAGCCGTTCTTGCCACGGACGACCACACGGCAGCGCCCTCCGCAAGGCGCGGCTCGTAGCCACAGAGCAGACACTCGAAGGCCGAGCCGACACGATCGGCGCCGCTCGCCGGATCGACCACGCACGCCCGATCCCGGAACGGCGGGCGGTGGTGGACGTGCTGATGATGGAAGCAGGACAGCTCGGCGACCCAATTGGCAGTGTCGTCGGAGTGGACTTGAACGATCGAGCGGATCATCCTGCCCATTCTCCGGCCGCCACCGGCGGTCGTCGGGATAAAATCTGATTGTGAAGCCAATCACAAGCGGACCAACACCTCCTGCCGGACCGCCCAAGCTGACCTCGGATCAGCTGCGTGCCGAACAGGCGGTCACGCTCGCAGCTCCCCGCCGCCGCTACGGCCCGGCCGCCCGGCTGCTCTTCGCCCTGCTCGACCTGCTGTACGGACGGCCACGCACCCTCTCGAAGTTCAAGGTGCTCGAGGTCGTGGCCCGGGTGCCTTACCAGGCATGGGAGAGCGTCGCCTACGTCGCCGTCACGCACCGCTACTCCCGACCGGCCTTCGCCCGACGGATCTTCGAGAGGGTGAACGAGAGCCGTGAGCAGCAGGACAACGAGCAGTGGCATCTCTTGATCCTCGAGGAGCTGGTCGAGACGTCAGGGAAGCGGGAGACCTTCTTCCTCTACCGAGTCGTTCCGCAGGCCCTGGCCTTCGGCTACTACCAGCTGTCCTGGCTCCTCTACGCCCTGAACCCCCGCTGGAGCTACGGGCTGAACGCCGACTTCGAGGACCACGCCGAGCACGAGTACGCCCTGTTCGTCGAGGAGAATCCCGGGTTCGAGGACCGGCCCTATGAGGGCCTCTTCGTCGAGGAGTACGGCCGGTTCGACTCGATCGGGGACCTGTTCCGCCAGATCGGCCACGACGAACGGGTGCACAAGGAAGAGAGCCTGGTCCGCATGGACGAGCCCCGCTTCCACTGACCTCGTCGCTCATGAACGGGTCGCGCAAGACGCGAGGATCGGCGGAAGTGATGACTGAGGTCGCCCCTCCGTCGTTGCTACGTCAGCCGGTCACCATGACCGACCCGTTGCAACGACCGGTGGACCCGCCCAGCCTCCCCCTGAGGCCGATGCCGCTTCAGAGATACGACGGCGTTACCAGGCCACAACGCCGTCGGTGACCCAGGCGCATTCCACGGCGGGGGTCGAGGCCGCCGTCGAGCAAGCCCCGCAACCACCGGCAGCTATCGGCCACGAACCTGACGGGGACCGCGAGTCGGGAACACCCGCACCGCACGGGTTAGAAGGGGTGGATGCCCAGGCGGCCACCTACAGGGTGTGACCAGTACGTGCCGGTAGGCGTCGGTTGGGTTGCGCTGCCCGCCAGCCGGATCGCCAGTGCTCGTGCTTTCCGCCCGGGTCGCCCGACAGCCTGGCGCTGGCTCCGCGGGAGATCACCGGCGTTATTGCTTGGGTGACTGAACCGGAATGCCAGAGCGGCGCGGGCCTCCCGTGACGCTTACTTGGAAGGGTTGGCCCATCTATCTGGCTGTCGTCGTGGTACCTGTTCCTCGGCGCCGTGATCGTCTCGCTACTTCCGATCCAAGAGCCAGACGACTACCGCGACACCGTTACTTCCCCGCCTCGTCCGCCACTATGGTGGGCCCAAGGTCAGTCAGCCTGTTCGGCCCCCGCCTCGCACGACACCTCGGGGCCACTCTGCTGCTCCTCGCCCTCGCCGCTCTTGCGTTCGGGAGGGGCCTTGTACGGCTCGGAACGAAGGCCGAACTCCCGCCAGTTCTACCGAACGGCTCGGCTGCCGTCAGTAGGTGACGGAGTGCACCTAGAGCTCCCGGGCCGCCGTTGATGCGATAAATGGGGGCGAGTAGGGTTCTCGTCGGCGGGCGGTAGCCGGCCGGGTGAGAGCTGGGGGCCGGACAAGGAATGAGCAACATGACCCGCGACGATCAGACAAGGCAGTCTGCGTCCGAAGGGGATCCCTCCAGGGGGCGGGGCGGAGGACGGACGTCGAAGCTGCGAAGTGCTCTCGTCGCCGTAGCCATGCTCGGCGCAGCGCTGGTGCCCCTCGGCTTAGCGGCCACCGTGGCACCGGCATCGGCAGACACCTTCAACGTTCAGCCGGTCTCCGGGACACAACAGCTCAATGCCGTGGCCTGTGCGACTTCCGCCAACTGCCTGGCCGTAGGCGTGAGCGGGAGCAACGGCGTCGTGGTCCCCATCACCAACGGCGTCCCCGGAGCTCCGCAGGTGGTCTCTGGGACGAACGGCCTCACCGGGGTGGCCTGCTCCGACGCCACCACCTGCGTCGCTGTCGGGAGCGTCGTGCAGCCGAACCGCACATCCAATGCCGTCGTGGTGCCCATCACCATCACCAACGCCGGCCTGGTCGTCGGGGCAGTCCAGACGATTTCGAATGTTGAGGGGCTCAACAGCGTGGCCTGCTCCAGCACCACGTCCTGCGTCGCCGTGGGCAGCTCCTCCTTCCAAGGGGTCGTGGTGCCCATCACCAATGGTGCCGCCGGCGCTGCCCAGTTCATCGCCGACGACGACGGAGGCCTGACCGGCGTTGCCTGTTACGGCCCCACCGCCTGCGTCGCGGTGGGCAACAACTTCCCGCTCTTCGAGAGCGATGGCGTGGTGGTGTTGATCAGCGGCGGCACCGCTGGCGCGTCCCAACTGATCACCACAACCTCGACACTCATCGGCGTCGCCTGTCGTGTCTCCATCTGCGAGGCCACCGGCGCCCTCCAAAGCCCCCCCCAGCCCGGCATCGTGGCGATCATCGACGGCGTCCCCGGCACCCCGCAGGTGGCCCCCGGCAGCATCAACAACCTGGCCGGGATCGCTTGTCCGACCGACACCCTGTGCGAGGCCGTGGGCAACGCCCCCGGAGGTGACTTCGGGACGGGCGTGGTGGTGCCGGTGAACAGCGGTGTCCCGGGCGACTCCTTGCCGGTTCCCGGCGCCACCGCCCTCAACGGCATCGCCTGCCCCACCGCCACCACCTGCATCGCCGTGGGTCAGAACTCCGACATGGTCGGTGTCGTCGTCACCCTCACCATCGTGGCAAAGGCCAGCCCCACCATCGCCACTCGGGCCTCGGCCGGAAACCTGCTGGGAGCGCCGGCCAGCGACACCGCCACCCTCTCGGGGGCGACGAATGCCACCGGGACCGTCACCTTTATTCTCTTCAGCGACGCCGGCTGCACTAACCAGGTCTTCACCTCCACCAACCCCCTCGGTGGGGCCACCGCCACCTCCGACCCCTTCACTCCCGCGGCGGCTGGCACCTACTACTGGACCGCGGCCTACTCGGGCGACGCCAACAACAACGCAGCCACCTCGCCCTGCGGGGCGGCGAATGAGTCGGTGGTCATCGCCCCCTTCATCGCACCGGCTCCCACCCGCACCATCACCGGCGACTTCACCGGTCCACTCACCGTCAACGCCGGCGAGAGCGTGCTGCTCACCAACGCCCGGGTGGTGGGACCGGTCACGGTCAACCCCGGTGGGGCCCTCACCGTGGTCAACTCCCAGATCAGCCGGGGCATCGTGGCCAACGCACCGAGCTTCTTCAGCATCTGCGGCTCCCAGGTCGCCGCTCCCTCCACCACCCCGAGCCAGGGCATCGTCGTCTCCAACGCCGCAGTGCCCATCCGCATCGGCGACCCGGCCGCCGGCTGTGCCTTCAACCGTGTGGCCGGTGACATCAGCCTGACCGGCAACACCGCCGGGCTGACGCTGGGGGCCAACTTCGTCTCCGGCAACGTGACGGTCAACAACAACACCGTGGGCACCGACGTCATCAAGGCCAACAACGTCTTCAAGGCCCTGGCCTGCGCCGGAAACACCCCGCCGCCCACCAACGCCGGTCAGAGCAACACTGCGGGCTCCAAGTCGGGACAGTGCTCGGCGCTGTAGGCGATGTCCGGGCTAGTCAACGATCTCGTGGG
>JALYYN010000515.1 GCA_030946525.1 Actinomycetota bacterium
CCTCCACGACTCCACGACTCCACGGAGTGGCTTCCCTTCTGACACGTCACACCACGACCTCGCCGTATGCCTGCTGAGCCACTTCACGTCCGCCGTCGTGAACACCATTGGTAGAGAACGTCGGGAAAGGTAGACGACGTCTCCTCGGCAGCCGCTGAGTTCCTGCTGCACGTCGCCGACGCAGCAGCCGGAGAGCTACGGCATGGCACACCTAAGCGGCTATTTCGGTATCCTCACACCGTGCCTGCGCGCTTCGACGGTGAGGCCCTACTCCGGGCGCGGCTGGCGAGTGCCCTGACCCACCACCAGCTGGCCCGCCTGGTCCGCATCGACGACGGCGAACGCATCCTCGGCTTCGAGCGTGGCGCCGCCGAGCCGACGGCCCGGATCATTGTGGCGATCGCTGAGGCGTTGGCGGTGAAACCGATGCAGCTTCTCCTCCTGCCGGACGGGGCTGACCTGAAGGCTCTGCGGCTCGCGTCAGGGCAGAGCCCGGCCGAGGTCGCGACGTCGGTGCATGTGTCGATGCGCACGTACCTGAAGTGGGAATCCGGTTGTGGCGTCCCCTTAGAGGATGACCGAATACGGTCGGCGCTCACCTGTGCTTTGAGCTGCTCCACCGACCAGATGGTTCGTGCACTTCAGGCATCCCTTCGTCAGCGAGTCGCCCAGCCCAGCTCGTAGCGAGATAGGCCGCGAATGAGGTCGGCGTCAGGTCAGCGAGGTTGTCCCGGGTCTCGTAGAAGTTGAGGTGGCGGTCCCCCGCTCGATGCCTGCCGCGTGGTAGGTGTCGGGCTTCCGCCAAGAAGTTCGACAAGAAGGGGACCGCCGTGACCAAGAACTACCAGACGAGGGCGTCGATGACGAGCGCCGAGCTGCGGCTCGCTCTGCCGGAGACGGTGAGTGTGGCGATGAGCGAGATCGCCGAGAACGTGCAGGAAGGCCTGCTGGCCTTGGCTGTGGGCACTGGTCTGCAGGTGATGCAGGCGATCATGGCCCAGGACGTGAGCGCGGAGTGCGGGCCGAAGGGCAAACACGACCCGGCCCGGACCGGGGTGCGTCATGGCACCGAGGCTGGTTCGGTCACCCTGGGTGGGCGTCGGGTGCCGATCCAGCGGCCACGGATGCGTGCCTCAGATGGCAGCGGCGAGCTGCCGGTGCCGGCCTATGAGTTGTTCTCCTCGACCGAGGTGCTGGGCCGGATGGCGATGCAGCGGATGCTGGCCGGCCTGTCCTCGCGCCGTTACCCGGTCGGGCTCGAACCGGTCGGGCAGCGGGTGGAGGCCTCGGCTCGTTCGACGTCCAAGTCCGCGGTCAGCCGCCGGTTCGTCGCCGCGACCGAGACCGCACTGGCCGACCTGCTCGCCGCGCCGCTGGGTGAGCTGGACTTGGTGGCGTTGATGATCGACGGGGTGCACTTCGGTGAGCACCTGTGTGTGGTGGCGCTGGGCATCGGCATCGATGGCACCAAGCACCCGCTCGGCCTGGCCGAAGGCAGCACCGAGAACACCAGCGTCGTGACCGACTTGCTGGCCGGGCTGCGTGATCGCGGCCTGGACACCACCCGCCCGATCTTCGTCGGCATCGACGGCGGCAAAGCGCTGCGGGCCGCGGTCGTGCGAGTTTTCGATCATCCGGTGATCGGCCGCTGCCAACTTCACAAGATCAGAAACGTCGCTGACAAGCTGCCCGATCACCTCGCCTCGACCGTGACCACGCGGATGCGGGCGGCCTATCACGCCGAGTCTGCGCTGCTCGCCCAAGCCCAGCTCGAAGCGCTGGCCAAGGAACTGGAACGCACCCATCCCGGAGCCGCCGGGAGCCTGCGCGAGGGCCTGGCCGAGACGCTGACCGTGCTTCGCCTGAACGTGTCACCGACGCTGGCCCGCACGCTGCGCTCAACCAACAGCATCGAGTCGATGATCTCCATCGCCCGCAACCACTCGAGCAACGTGAAGAACTGGCAGAACGGCACCATGGCCCTGCGCTGGTGCGCCGCCGGCATGATCGAAGCCCGCGGCCAATTCCGACGCGTCAACGGCCACCTGCACCTGCCCGCGCTTCGCGTCGCCCTCGATGCGCATGTCGCCGCACAAACT
>JALYYN010000334.1 GCA_030946525.1 Actinomycetota bacterium
GTACTTGGCCAGGTGCGACTTCACCCGGTCGATGTCGTCGGCGGGCAGGTCGACCCCGCCGCGTGAGCCCTGCATCACCGCACCTGCGGCCATGATGGCGCGAGGGACAGCTCGGAGATCGCCGCCGACCACATCGGCGATCAGCAGCTTGTAGGACCCGAAGTTCTCCTTCTTGTCGCTGTCGTACCAGACGTGGGCGTCTCGGTACTTGTCGTTGGGCCCGTCGGTGGCGTCCGCCCAGCGACGGACCCGCGTCTCGGCCTCGTCGCCGTCCCAGTCGCGATCGCGGTCGGCGACGGGCAGGTCTTGAAATGCGGTCACAGACATTGTGCGCTCCTTTCGGTAGGCCCGGATGGTCACTCCAGTCGTGGTTCTACCCAATCCGGTGCGGCGCCAGAACCCTTGGCCATGACCTCGTTCCTCCGACCTGTTTGCGCCGGGCGCCCAAGGGGCAGGGGCCAGGTGTGACGCCCGTACGCACCACGGCGCACAACCTGGCCGGGCTCGCGGGCGCCTTGGCGCTCTCTGTCGTGGCTGTGGGTTGTGGTTCCGCCACGAGCAGGCCGGCTCAGCCCGCCCCTTCGGTAACCGCGTTCACGGGGGGGGGGCGTTCGACCAGCTGTCCAGGTATCCGCGCACCGAGCCCATCGGCACCCGCAACGACTCCGGCGCCATCTCCGAGCAGAGCTTCACCGCAACCGGGGCCACGCCCGAGCAGGTGATCAACTGGTACGGCGGCCATCTGAGCGCCTGGACGGTTGTCGATGCGCCCCACAAGACGGGTGCCGCCGACTTCGCCGGGGAGTGGACCATGGGTGACCGTCGGTTGAAGGTCACGGCCGGTCCGGCCCCGACGATCGGGTCCGAGACGACGGTGCAGTGACAGCCTGATCGTCCAGCCTCGCTGATCCCTGCGACAGGAAGGAACACATGCCCCATATCTGTGACCTCATCCTCGACGACCACGACACGTTCCGCCGCCGCTTCGCCGAGCTCGACGACGACCGTCACGCCGACCCGGAGGTGCTGCGGCGTCTCTGGGAGCCATTGGCGGAGCGGCTCGACCGCCACGCCGACGCCGAGGAACAGCTGTTCTATCCCCGCCTGCTCCGGCGCGATGCCGACGCCGTCGATGACACCAAAGACGCCATCCGCGACCACAGTGCGATACGCGACGCCGTCCGCCGAGCCAAAGATCGCGCCGTCGGCACCGCGGCGTGGTGGGAAGCCGTGGACCGGGCCCGAGAGGAGAACAGCGACCACATGGCCGAGGAGGAGCGCGGTCCCCTGGCCGAGTTCCGTCGCCTGGGTGATGCTCGGCTGGGCCAGGAGCTGGGCTCGCGCTTCGTCGCCTTCAGCGACGCCCACGCCGGCGGTCGCGACATTGACACGACCGACAAGGACCCGTCGGCCTACGTCGAGGACCACGGCTGACCACTCTCGCCAGCTGAGCTCGCAGTTGAGCCGAATCGTCGCAACCTGAGTGGGAGATCAGGAGGTCGTTGCCAGCCGGCGTCGGCCGGAGCTCCAGGCACAGAGCAGCGCCGAGAGGGCGAACGCAGCACCGCTCACCAACAGCCAACGGCTGAGGTACACGTTGGTGGCCAGGCCCGTGGCCAAGCGGTACGACGGCTCCGAGTGGCGGGTGATCAGGGGCCAGAACATCAAGAACAGCAACCCCGAAAACAGGATCGGGACCCGTACGTAGTTGACAGGCGCCCCAGCACCGGCGGGCCCGCCATCTCGCCGGCGACGCAGCAGCGACCCGAGCGACCGGTCGGCCAGCGCGTAGAGGGGGTACAGCACCAGGTCGTGGCCGATGAGCGCACCGACGAACCAGACCGCCATCCGCACCGGTAGCGGCCCCCTGGACGCCTGGAGCACGGCGTAGCCCGTCAACCCGAACGACGCCAGCAACGCCAGGACGTGCAGCGGGTTGGCACCGTAGAGGCGGCGCCAGCGACCGGCCACGCTCAGCTCCTCAACTCGATCTCGCGTACCCACTTGGTGTTGTGGACGCCGGGGAGGGCGGGAACGATGACCCGGGCGGGGTAGCCGTGGTCGGCCGAAAGGTCGACGCCGTTGACCCGAAGTGCCAGAAGGGCGTCGGGGTGGCGCATCTGGTCATGGTTCAGCGTCGCCTGGGCGAACGCCCCTTGGCGCTCGAGGGAGCGTACGACGGCGTGGGTCGCAGCGTCGTCGCCCGCTAGCTCGACCAGGTCGCGCAGCCGGACGCCCGACCAGTTCTGCAGCGTCGACCACCCCTCGACGCAGGCGATCGGCAGTCGGGCGCTGTGCTGGGGCATGGCCAGGAGCTGGGTGCGGTCGAGCACGACCTGGCGGGGTCCTCGCACGGTCAGCCGCCACGAGTCCCCGGTCTCCGCCGGATCGATCTGCGCACCCGATGCCGTGCGGTTGACCTGGAAGTCCGTCGGCCCCTTCCCGTAGGACTGCCCACGAGGGCCGAACAGGGCGGTGGGCCGCAACTTGTCGCTCAGTGTCTCGCCGATGGTCAGGGCGGCGATGGCCAGGCTGGCGCCGCCCACCATGGCCAACAGGCCCCGCCGCGACATCGTCGGCGCCGCCGGGTCGACTGCGACCAACCCGTGGGAATCGGCCGGCTCCGGTCGTGTGCCGGCCAGAGGGGTTCGCAGCTCGTCTCGCAGCCGGCGGCTGCGCAGTGATGTGACCATCGTCGGCAACTTGAGGCCGACGTGCATCACAAAGGCGCCGATGAACACCCACGCCCCGAAGTAGTGGGCCGTGTAGAAGTCGAAGCCGAAGACGTACTCGTACTGGATGT
>JALYYN010000549.1 GCA_030946525.1 Actinomycetota bacterium
AGCAACTGCTGACCCACGTCTGGAACTCCCGCAGCGAGTGGCAGGACCCCGACACCGTCACCGAGCACGTCCGCCGCCTGCGGCGCCGGATCGAGCCCGACCCGGAGAACCCCCGTTGGATCAAGACGGTCCGGGGCGTCGGCTACCGGTTCGACCCGTGAGCGTGACGCTGGCGTGCGACCGACTCGGCGCAGGGCCGGTGGTCGTGCTCGTCCACGGCGTCGGCATCGGCCCGTGGTCCTACGCCGGCATGGCCGCCTCGCTCGCCGGGGACCACTCGGTGGTCGTCCCTCACCGGCGGGGGTACGGGTCGAGCGCGGGGCCGGCGGCGTCGCTGGAGCAGCAGGTCGACGACCTGGCCGGGCTGGTCGACGGCCCGGCCGCCTTCGTGGGCGTGTCGGGCGGGGCGACCCTGGTGCTGGCCCTGGCGCTGGCCCACCCCGGCCTGGTGGCGGCCGCCGTCGTGCACGAGCCCGCCCTCGGACCACTGGCCCCCGACCTGGACGCCGAGCTGCAGGCGGCGGGGGCCGCTCTTCTCGCCGGTGGCGAGAAGGAGGCGCTGCCCTTCGTCCGGGGCCTGGTCGGCGGTGAGGCGTGGGCCCGGCTCACGCCGGAGCGCCGCGGCGACGTGTGGGCCCGGGCCGCGACGGTCAGCCACGAGGTCCCGCAGTTCCTCTCCTTCGCGCCGGACGCCCGGCAACTGCGGGCCGCCGCCGACCTGGCCGTCGTCACCACCGTGGGCGGGGCCAGCCGTCCCAGCCGCCACCGGGCCGCCGCCACGCTCGCCGCCCACCTGGGCACGACGCCGACGATGCTGGCCGGCGTCGGCCACCTGGCCCAGATCGAGGGCCCGGTGGCGCTGGCCGCCGCCCTACGCCAGGCCGAGGCGCTCCACCGCCGAGCCGGCGGCGACCAGCACGTCCTCCCGGCCGGGCGGGGCGACGAGCTGTAGCCCGACGGGCAGGCCGTCCGCCCAGCCGCAGGGCACGGACAGGGCGGGCATCCCGGCGAAGCTCCACGGGATGGCGTTCCGGGACAGCAGGAGCAGGTGCCGGGCGAAGTCGGCCACGGGCGGGGCGACCATGGCGACGGTCGGCATGGCCAGCAGGTCGTGGTCGGCGAAGACCGCCAGGAGGCCCTCGGCCAGCTCGGCCCGCAGGCGCTGGGCGTCGATGTAGTCGACGGCCGTCACCGCGCCGGCGGCATCGAGCTGGTCGGCCACCTCGTCCCAGTAGAGCGCCCGGTCGGTGCCCAGGCCCCGGTGGAAGGCGGCCGCCTCGCACCGGCTGACCAGGAGACCGGCGCTGTTGGCGGCGTCGAGGTCCGTCGCGGTCGGCCGGGCCGCCGGTCGCACCGTGCAGCCGACGTCGGCCAGGGCCGACAGGGCCGCGCTCACCCGGGAGACCACTCCCGGCTCGGCGCCGTCGAAGGTGTCCTCGGGCACGCCGATACGCAGTCCCGCCACCTCGCAGCCCGCCCACGGCGCCACCGCGGCCATGCCCGGCCGCATGGCGTCCAGCATCACCGCGGCGTCGTCCACCGTGGCCGCCATCGGGGCCACGTGGTCCATGGTCCACGAGAGCGGGACGACCCCGGCGGTCGGCACCGTCCCGTGGGTGGCCTTGAGGCCGACGACGCCGGAGAGGGCGGCGGGCACGCGGATGGATGCCCGGGTGTCGGTCCCGAGGGAACCCAGGCCCATGCCGGTGCTGACGGCGATGGCAGAGCCGCCGCTCGAACCGCCGGGGATACGGGAGGGGTCGTGCGGGTTGCGGCTCTGGGGCGTGGTCACGCCGAGGGCGAACTCGTGGGTGCTGACCTTGGCCAGGATCACCGCCCCGGCGGCGCGCAGGAGGGCCACCGATGCCGCGTCGCGGGTGGGCCGCCCCTCGTAGGCGGCGGAGCCGGCCCGGGTGGGGGCCCCGGCCACGTCGATCACGTCCTTCACCGTGAGCGGGATCCCGTGCAACGGCCCCCGCCAGCGACCGGAGGCCGCCTCGGCGTCGAGGACCGCCGCCTCGGCCCGGGCCTCGGCGGCCATGAGGTGGACGACGGCCCGCAGCTCGCCGTCGTGCTTCTCCACCGCCAGCAGGGCGTCCTCCACCAGTGCCACGCTGGTGGACCGGCCGGCCCGCAGGTCGGCGGCGGCGGCGCCGAGCGGTCCGGGCGCGGCCCGCGGCGGGACGCAC
>JALYYN010000561.1 GCA_030946525.1 Actinomycetota bacterium
TCGAGCCCTGCACGGCTCGCGCCAGGGTGGCGCGGCGGAGGGTGCCGTACCACCGGCGTGGCTCGCGTAGGTAGTACCGCAGCTTCGTCCGCAACTCCTCGATCTCGGCAAGGACATCCCTGTCTCGGTCGCTGAGTGTCGGGGCGACGTAGATCATGACGATTAGGATACCGGTTATAGACAGCCTATGTCGATAAGTATATAACACGCCATGTAGCTATGGACCCGAGTATCGACCATCGTGGGGTTCGGCGGTTCTCCCCTGCGACCCTGATGACTATAATTATGGTCATGTCCGAGACGCTCCCTCTCGCGGAGATCAAGGCCCACCTGTCGGAGATCGTCGACCGCGTCGAGCGCGAGCACGAACGAGTCGTGCTGACCCGCAACGGGCGCCCGGCTGCGGTGATCATGAGTCCGGCTGATCTCGAAGCGTTGGAAGACACTCTCGACCTTCTGTCGGACCCGGAGGCGATGGCCGCTATCGCTGCGGCCCGCGAGGATCTGCGCAATGGTCGTTCCGTCTCCGCCGAGGAGTTGCGCGCCAAATACCTGCGTCGGTGAGTCAGCCGGCATACCGGCTGGCGGTCGCGGCCTCCGCCGAGCGTTCGCCCGGTCGGCTGTCAGAAGCGGCGGCTGCTGCGATCGTCGAGTTCATGGTTGGGCCACTCGTCACGAACCCGCACCGGGTCGGCCACCCCCTGCAACGGGAACTGGCCGGTCTTTGGGCCGCCCGTCGGGGGCCGTACCGCGTGCTCTACGAGATCGACGAGGACAACGCGCTCGTGGCCGTCGTGCGAATCGATCACCGGGCGGATGTCTACCGACCTCGGTAGGTTTCGGGCCAGCGGTCGGCGATGTAGCTGTCCAGTTCTCCGTCAGGCAGCGGACGGGTCGAGTTGTTCATCCGGACGAAGAACACTCGGTCCTCCTTGCTCGTCTTGGCCCAGACCGGGCGGGAGGAGCGGGCGACGTCCAGGCGGCAGATCTCATGGCCGTCGTGGACGGCGATCCTCGCCCGGCTCCGCATGACGGCGGCGTGGCCCACAGCGGTGGTCAGGTGCGTCGTGAGCCAGTTGACGAAGCCGTCGCCGTTCGGTGGCTTGACCCTTGGGTAGTCGTGGTCGAGCCCGACGACGTGGCGGTCCGGCGCGACGCCGATGAGGAGCGTGCCGCCGTCGGTGTTGAGGAACCCGGCGACGGTCTTCACGACGGCGTCCTCCATGATCTTGCTCGGCTTGTCCTCGCGGAGGTCCCATCGGGCGGTCGACTTGAACTCAACCGGCGAAGTCCTCGTCGTTCTCGATGATCTCGGCGACCGTGCGCAGGGCAGCTCCGCCGACGATGCCGAGCTGTTCGGCCACCTTTGAGGCGAACTCGGCGTCGACCCGGATCCGCTCCACCACGCTCTCGGCAATCGTGTCGAGGTCCGGTTCGGTCAGCACCGCCACGGCCGATCCGCCCGTCCCACCAGCGGCAACAGCGTCGCCGGCGTACACGCTGGAGCCGTCGTCTCCGTAGGCGCTGACGATGTGGTCGAACACCACTTGGACCTTGGCGTCGAACAGCTCGGGCGGGTACGGATCAGCCGGGAGGTCGGCGTCCAGCACGTCGCGGATGGTCGTCCGGACCTCAGAAGCTGTCGCCGCCTTGCGCCGCCAGTCGAGGACAAGCTTGTCGTGCAGGTGGGCGAGCAGGCGCTTGGCACTTGCCTTCACCACCGCCCGCTCGGCGTCGGCCAGGACCGGCTGCGGCTTGGTGAGGAGGTCGAAGACGGCCAGCTCCTCCTCGGTCATGTCCTCGACCACCGCCCGCCGTTCCTCGGCGCTGAGGTCATGGGACAGCGAGATGAGCCGGCGCAGGTATTGGTCGATGTTGAGACTGCCGGCGTTGTACTCGGCGATCAGCTCCTCGATGCGGTCGACCAGGTCGAATCGGGTCGGGTTGCGCCGTGCCGCGTTCACCGCCCGCCGTTTCAGAAGCGTGGCCAGCCGGTCGGTCTCGGCCCGCTTGCGCCCGGCGAACTGGGCCGAGAGCGCATCGAAGTCGATCTGCGACAGGTCGATCAATGGGTCGGGCTCGATGCCCTCGGCCGCGGCCCGGATCACGTACTCCTCGGCCCCGACCGAACGGTCGAGCAGATCGTCGACTGCGTCGGTGACCTCATCGAGGTCGGTCCGCTCCGGCCGGGCCACGTCGATGATCCGTTCGGCCAGCACCCGGATGACGGCCACGGTCGACTGGTGGTCGGCCGCCGCCGGGTCGGGCAGCACCGCCTTGAACAGCTTCCGGGCGTGACGGGCGGCGGCCAGGAACTCGGTTCGCACCTCCTCGTCGGCCAGCAGTGCCTCCACGGCGGAGTCCCGCAGGGCGATGAAGGTGAACCCGGAGGCGAGGCGCAATTCGTCGATGTCGACGTCGTAGCGCTCGCAGAAGTCGACCACCACTGCGACGGCGTCGGCCAAAGCGGCGACGAGCTCCGACTTGTCCTGGATCGGCGAGTCGACGTTCGCATCGGCGTTGGCGGCTCCGTAGATGGCCAGCGCCCGCTCCAGGTCGCGGAACACGCCGATGTAGTCGACGATCAGCCCGTTGTCCTTGTCGGGGAA
>JALYYN010000591.1 GCA_030946525.1 Actinomycetota bacterium
GCTCCCGTGGAGCACGAAGGCCAACCCGGCGAGGAGCACCACCACCACGGTGAGCACGCTCAGGATCACGATCTGCTTCTTGGGCGACTTCGGTCCCCCCGCGGGCGCGGCGTCCGCCGGTGGACGGGGCGGGCGGCCCGCCGGCGGCCGGGCGGCGGGACGCGCATCGCCATCCCGCCGGCCACGCGACACCGTCGTCGCGCCGGCGCTCCGCCGCCTCGCGGGCGGTGCGTTTCGGGGGCGCCGTGGGGAGCGCTCCGGCGGTTGCTGCTCGTCCACATCGGAGGCCATCAGGCGGCCTGCCGTCGTCTCACTCGCACAGGCGGAACGCCTCTCTGAGCTGTTTTCCGCCCGGAGGAGCCGGGCGGCCGATCATCTCGTTCAATGGCCCCCGGATCCGTTGACCAGCTAACTGCCGTAAGTCTATTGTGATCTCGCATTCAACGGAAGGGGTTCGCATGCACATGGTTGCCGCGGTCGACCTGACCGGCTGGTACGTGGGGTACGTCATCGCCGCTGTGCTCATCACCGTCGTCGTCGTCCTGGTGGCGATTATCCTCGGCCTGGCCCGTCGTATCGGTGTACAGGCCGACGTGGTCGTGGGCGCCCTCGACCAGGCCCGTATCAACACACTGCCGCTCTGGGACGTCGACAAGGTGAACGGCGGCGTCCGCTCGATCATCCGCAGTGCCCAGGAGGCACGCACCGCTTTGGGAGGTGGGCAGTAGATGTTCCTCGCTGACGTGGCCCGGGAGCACATCACCTTCTGGTATGTGACGCTCGGCCTGGGGGCGGTCGTGATCTCCGCGGTCATCCTGCTCCTGTCGCTGCTCGTCACCTTCGTGGACGACATCGACAAGAACGTGCGTGAGGCCTGGGACACCGCCACCCGGGTCGCCCAGAACACCTCCACCACCTGGATGCTGAACCAGGCCGGCTCCCTCACCGCCGACCTCCGCACCGAGGTCAAGAAGCACGCCGAGCTCTTCGAGGCCGCCGCGGCCGCAGAAAGGAGAAGGTAGTAGTGACGTTGCGCATCTTCCTCACCGTCTTCGAGATCGCCACGCTCGTCGGAGTGCTGGCCTTCTTCCTCAACGTCGTGGCCAAGCAGCTGAACCGCATCTCGGCCAACCTGGCTCGCATCGCCTGGGGGGTCCGGGCCGTGGAGACCATGTGCGGCGTGATCGGCCCGGCCGTCGACCGCATCAACGGCAATCTGGTCGACGTGAACAACGACCTGACCCGAGCGGGCGCCGCCGCCGAGACCCTGGCCTAGCCGTCCTTTTTTCGACGGCAGGGCCGGCCCGATGACCGGCCCGGGAGGCCGGTCGGCCAACACTCATCGGACGGAAGCCCGATGACTGACTGGCCACTGCCCCCCCTGTACGAACCGAGAGGCCCGCGCGACTCCGACGAGGAGGTCGTGCGGGCCTTTCTGCGCCACCACGGGCCTGCACCCCACTCCGAGCGCCTCCACGTGGAGGACACCGTGCTGCGGGTCGACGGCGACCAGCCGCTGGCCCTCTGGATCGGCCCCCGCAGCGTCCTCGTCCTCTTCGACGCCACCGACGACCAGCTCGAGATCCGGGCCGCGGTGGAACGGGCGCTGGGCGGGGAGGGCCTGACCAAGCTCGACGAGCAGTCGCCCCTGGGGATCGCGGTGGGCATGCAGCTGGTGGGGGCGCGCGCCGCCACCTGGGACCTCTGGGGGGCGGACATCGACGAGGCCTTCGCCGCGCTGCGCAACGCCGCCGTCGGCGGTGAGGGCGACATGCTCCTCGGCGGCGGCCTGCCCCCCGGCTCGAGGTGAGCGGGGCCGACCCGGGAGCTGTCCCAGCGCTCCGGGCCGTCGTCTTCGACGTCGACGGCACCCTGGTCGACAGCGAGCGCCACGGCCACCGGGTGGCCTTCAACCGGGCCTTCGAGGAGTTCGGCCTGCCGTGGCGGTGGGACGAGGACGACTACGGCGAACTGCTGCACGTCACCGGAGGCTGCCGCCGGATCGACCGCTACCTGACCGACCGGGGCGTGCCGCAGGGGGAGCGGGCCGAGCTCGCCCCCGCGCTGCACGCCCGCAAGACCGAGATCCTGAACGGCATGGTGGAGGACGGCGCCATCGAGCTCCGACCCGGCGTGACCCGGCTGCTCGACGAGATCGCCGGGCTCGGCTGCGCGTTGGCGGTGGGCACCACCGGCAGCCGGGGATGGGTCGACGCCCTGCTGCGCCGGGTGTTCCCGGCCACCTCTTGGGCCGCGGTCGTCACGGGGGACGACGTGACCGCCCGGAAGCCCGACCCGGAGGTCTTCCAGGTCGCACTGCAGCGGCTCGGGCCGGCGACCGTCGCGGAGGTGGTGGTGGTGGAGGACTCGGCCGAGGGCCTTGCCGCGGCCCGGAGCGCCGGGTTGCCATGCGCCGTGGGGGTCAACGGGTACACCGCCGGGCACGACCTGACCGGCGCCGACCTCGTGCTGGACGGCTTCGGCGCGCCGGGATCGCCGGCGGTGGTGCTGGCCGACCCGCACGGCACCGGCTGCGACGGCATCCTGGACGCCGCCGTGCTCCGAATGCTGTTGCGGTGCCCGCAGTAGAGTGGATTCGCTCGTTGCAGAGGAGGGTCGGGTGACGCAGACCGTCCAGAACGCCGCTCCCACGCCGGCGGCACCCGAGGACGAGAAGCTGTTCGCGGTCACGACCAGGTCGCGCCTGCGCGGGTGGTGGTTCTTCCCCCACATGCTGATCGGCACCCTGCGCATCCGCCGCCAGCTCAAGGCGTCGAGCAACGTGGTGTGCTGGGCCAGCATCATCGCCGGGCCGACCGAGTTCTGGACGATCACCGTCTGGCACAGCCGCCACGACATGCAGGAGTTCATGCGGTCGGGGGCGCATGACGACATCATGTGGCTCTTCTCCAAGTGGCTGCGGTCGTTCTGGCTGATGCGCTGGCGCCCGGGCCCCGAGGAGCTGGGCCGGTGGAAGGGCCTTTCCATGGCCCAGGAGGAGCCGCGTTATCCGTCCGACGGACCCCGGCCCGAAGCGCTCGAGCGGGCCCTCGAGTTCCTGCCCAAGCTGCGCTCCTCCATGAGCGAGGAGGGCACCATGAGCTACGACACCTCGCCGTACGCCAAGCGCCGGCGGGCCGAGGTGAGCGGCGCAGGGGGCGGCGTGGTGCACCTCAAGACATCGCCGGCCCGTACCGTCGACGCCGTCCTCGCCCTCCGCCGGCTCGAGCGGGAGGCGCGGGACGACCCGGACTACCTGAAGGGCGTGATCGGCATCAGCCGCCCGGGTCAGGTCTACCTGCTCACCGTGTGGCGCGACCGGGCCGGGACCCGGCGCATGCTGCGGTCGTCCCAGGTCCGCAAGCTGCAGGACCGGTTCCCCGACGCCTGGGCCAACGAGTGGTTTCCCGAGAACGAGTTCGGGCACTGGGACGGCCTGCGGCTCCGGCGCACCCGTTCCCGGTACTCGATCCAGATGCCCCAGGCCGCCCTGGACCTCGACCGGACCAGCCTGGCCGAGATCCCTCCGTCTCCGGTCCTGAGGTCGTCACAGACACCCGTGGCCTTGGGCCGCCACGACGGATGAGAACCGCCGGCGGCCGCCCTCGCCGGCGAAGCCGGCCACCAACCGGCTGCCGGCCGGGAAGGACGGCGGAGGCTGACCGGCTTTGCCGGGCAACCGGAGCACGATCCAACTCGCCGAGCAAGCTTGGCTTGCGAGTGCGATGCTCCTCAAAGGTGGCGCCGTCTCAGGGTTGACCTCGGGGTTCTCCCCGGTCGCCCCGGGGCGACGGCGGTACTAAAGTCGCCGCATGCGCGACCGGTCAGCTGCCTGACCATGGCCACCCAGGTGCTCAAGTGCGAGGCTCACGGCGAGGCCACGCGCCTCACGTGCGTCGAGTGCGGCAAGCCCATCTGCCCGAAGTGCGCGGTGCGCACCGATGTCGGGCTGAAGTGCGAGGCCGACGCCAAGACGGTCGAGCTTTCGAAGGAGACCAAGGCGCTCCTGCGCCCGTCCCGCACCCCGATCTACCTCGGCCTGGTCGGCGTCGTCCTGCTGGTCGCCTTCGGTCTCGCCCTCGCCCTGCGCGGCGGGGGCAAGACCAACGCCAACACCGCACCGCTCCCTGCGGTGGGCCAGTGGTCGGCGATGCCCGACCTGGTCAACATCCGGGGCACGACCACCGTGGTCGTCCTGAAGGACGGCAGGGCGCTGGCCGCCGGCGGCGGCGTGGGCCAGCAAGGGGTGGCCGCGTCCGAGCTCTTCGACCCCGCCACCGGGGTCTGGACACCGACCGGCTCCCTGAACCAGGCGCGGCGGGGCCACCAGGCCGTGCTGCTGCCGGACGGCCGGGTGCTGGTGACCGGCGGCATCAACGAGGGCCAGCTCCTGGCTTCCGCCGAGATCTACGACCCGACCACCGCCAAGTGGACCACCACCGTGCCGATGAGCACCCCCCGACTTGGCAACACCCTCACCGTGCTGGCCAACGGCAACGTCCTGGCCACCGGGGGCACGTCGGCGGACACCGCGTCGGGTTCCGGCGGCGGCCAGACCATCCGCCCCGACGGCACAGCCGAGGTCTACAACGTCGCTGCCGGCACATGGACGCCCACCGCCGGCGCCATGAGCACGCCGCGCTTCGAGCACACGGCCACCCTGCTCGACGACGGTCAGGTGCTGATCGCCGGCGGCCAGGGCCCCCCGGTGTCCGGGAACACTGCCGCGCTGGCCAGCACCGAGATCTACGACGTCGCCGTCAACAGCTTCCGCAAGTCCAACGACATGACCGACCCCCGGTTCAACCACACCGCGGTCAAGCTTCCCGACCGCTCGGTCCTGGTGGTCGGCGGATCCGGGGGCCAGAACGGCGACACCTCGCTGGCCACGTCGGAGATCTTCAAACCCAGCGACGGCAGCTGGACCCAGGCCGGCGCCCTGACCTCCAGCCGGACCGGCCAGACCGCCACGGTGTTCACCGACGGGCGGGTGCTCGTCGCCGGTGGCGAGTCGGTCACCCGTGGCAACCGGCGGTCCTTGAAGAGCGCCGAGATCTTCTCCCTGGACAAGCTCGAGTGGCGCTCGGCCGGAACCATGAACTGCCCCCGGAGCGAGGCGGCCGCCGGGCTCCTGAACGACGGCTCCGTCCTCGTCGTCGCCGGTGACTTCGCCGCTCCCGGCCAGCAGCCGGATCCCAAGGGCTGCGCCGACCGCTACCACCCCTGATCCCCGGATCGGTGCAGCAGCCACCGACCCTCTTCCCACCGCCGCACCGATACCGCGCAGGCTGATCCCGCAGGCCTGACCTCTCACCAGCACCGACTCAGCAGCACTGGCCCCACCACTGGCGTGCCAGTCGACATCGAGGAGCTTCCGACATGGCCAACAAGATCAAGGATCCGAAGGCGCCCGAGTCGCCCGCCGACGACGAAGCGCGCAAGGCGGGCTCCCGGAAGAAGGCGCTGCTCTTCGCCATCCTGGCCCTGCCGGTGCTCATCGGCTTCT
>JALYYN010000604.1 GCA_030946525.1 Actinomycetota bacterium
GGGCGGCACTGGCACCGGGGGCGCGCCGGTGGTGGCGAGCATGGCCCGCAAGCTGGGCGCGCTGACCATCGGAGTGGTCACCCGGCCGTTCTCCTTCGAGGGAAAGCGTCGGGCGGGTCAGGCCGAGCACGGAATCGAAGGTCTGCGAGACGAGTGCGACACGCTCATCGTGATCCCCAACGACCGGTTGCTCCAGATCGGCGACAAGCACGTCAGCGTGATGGACGCCTTCAAGACCGCCGACCAGGTGCTGCTGTCCGGGGTTCAGGGGATCACCGACCTGATCACCACACCAGGATTGATCAACACCGACTTCGCCGACGTCAAGATGATCATGACCAACGCCGGCTCCGCCCTGATGGGCATCGGCTACGCCTCGGGCGAGGGGCGGGCGCTCAATGCGGCCCGCGCCGCCATCTCGAGCCCGCTGCTGGAGGCCTCGATCGAGGGCGCCCGCGGCATCCTCCTCAACATCTCCGGCGGCAGCGACCTCGGGCTGTTCGAGGTCAACGAGGCGGCCGAGATCATCCACGAGGTCGCCCACCCCGACGCCAACATCATCGCCGGCATGGTGATCGACGACGCCATGGGCGACGAGGTGCGCGTCACCGTCATCGCCGCCGGCTTCGACCGCTGGGACGAGGGCCGTGACCGCCAGGCCGAGGCCCCGCCCGCGGCGGCGCCGAGCAGCCGCGGCCCGATCCTCGGGCTGGGCGGGCGGCGTGAGCGCGAGCGCGAGCCAGAGCGCAGCCGCACCGACGACCTGTTCGCGCCGGTCGACGACGACCTCGGCCTGGGCGACGACGACGACGAGTTCGACGTTCCCTCGTTCCTCAAGTGAGGCCCTGCACCTCATGAACCAGGGGGGCATCGCCCTCCGAGTCCCGCTGTCGCTGTCGTCTGCCCACGTCGCGTGCACGGGGCGGGCCGAGGGTGACATGGGCCATGGTGGCAGGTACGTCGTCACCGCCGACGCCGAGGTGGCGGCGCGGCGGCGCGCCGTCGTCGACCTGCCGTGGACGTGGCTCCGCCAGGTGCACGGCGACCGGGTCGTGCGCGTCGATGCGCCCGGCGGGGGCTCCGGTACACGCGCCGACGCGGCGGTGACGACCCGACCCGGCTGCGCGCTCGCCGCGTTCGGCGCCGACTGCGCGCCGGTCGCTCTGGCCAGCCCCGAGGGGGTGATCGGTGTCGCCCACGCCGGATGGCGCGGCGTGATGGCGGGCGTGATCGAGGCCACCGTCGCCGAGATGCGGGCGCTGGGCGCGTCCACCGTCGAGGCGGTCCTCGGCCCCTGCATCCACCCCGGCTGTTACGACTTCGCCGCCGCCGACCTCGACACGGTGGCCGCCCGCCTGGGCGAGCAGGTGCGCGGCACCACCGCCGCCGGCCGTCCCGCCCTCGACCTGCCCGCCGCCGTGCGTGTCGCGCTGAGCAACGCCGGGATCGACGGCGCCGACGTCCACGACGTCGGCATCTGCACCGCGTGCTCGGCCGACCATTTCTCCTGGCGCGCCGGCCGGGACCAGCAGCGCCAGGCCACGGTGGTGTGGCTGTGAGCCGGATGGCGGGCGCGGACTGCGCCGTCGATGCCGGGGCCGTCGCCGACCGCCTGGCGGTCGTGCGCGAGCGCATCGCCGCCGCCGGCCGCGACCCGCGCGAGGTCGTCGTCGTCGCCGTCACCAAGGGCTTCGGAGCCGACGCCGTGGTCGCCGCCGGCGCCGCCGGACTTGCCGACGTCGGGGAGAACTACGCCCAGGAGCTGGCCGGCAAGTGGGAGGCCACCGGCGGCGCAGGCGGGGATGGGGAGCGCCGCTGGCACTTCCTCGGGCGCGTCCAGCGCAACAAGGTCAGGGCCATCGCCCCGGCCGTCGACCTGTGGCAGGGCGTCGACCGCGCCGCCGCCGGCGAGGAGATCGCCCGGCGTGCCCCCGGCGCCGGCGTGCTCGTCCAGGTGAACATCGACGTCGACGCACCGGACGCACCGGGCGCGGCGGCAGGCGGCGGCCGGCGGAACGGGTGCCGGGCCGACGAGGTGCCGGCCCTGGTGGAGCTCCTCGCCGAGCTCGGCCTGCACGTCCGCGGCCTCATGGCCGTCGGGCCGGCGGGCCCGCCCGAGCTGGCCCGGCCCGGGTTCCGAACGGTGGCCGCGCTGGCCGACCGCCTGAACCTGCGCGAGCGGTCGATGGGCATGACCGACGACCTCGGCGTGGCGGTCGAGGAGGGGTCGACGATGGTCAGGGTCGGCCGTGGACTGTTCGGGGCGCGGCCCGTCGCCCCACGAACCCGGCGATAGGCTCAGCGAGCCAAGGAGGCGACGCAGATGGCATCTATCTGGCGACGGACCATGGTCTATTTGGGATTGGTCGACGACGACGAGTACGAAGAGTACGAGCCGTACGACGAGCCCGCGCCACAGATTCAGCAGACCCAGCCGCATGCGGCGCCGTTGCGGCGCAGCGCACGCGTCGCGCCCGAACCGATGGACGGCGGGATGTACGAGCCGGAGGCCAGCGGCGTGCGCACCATCCCGCGTGACGACGGCGGATCGATGGGATCGTCCATCGGTGGCTCCGGCGGCGGGGGGATGGAGTCCCGCGGCATCGGCAACGACCGTGGCGGTGACCGGGGCATGGACAGGGGTGGGGGCGAACGCGTCGGCATCGAGAGGGCAGGCGTCGAGAGGGGCGGCATGGACAGGAGCGGTATGGAGCGGGGGACCGGCGCGGTCACCGTGCAGCAGCGCCCGTCGGTCGTGCGGCCCTTCAGCCAGCCGCAGGCGGCGAAGGTCCACGTGGTCGTACCGGTAGGGTTCAACGACGCCCAGGAGATCGGAGACAAGCTGAAGGCCAACCAGCCGGTGATCTTCAATCTCCAGGGGGTCGACCGCGACCTGTCCCGCCGGCTGATCGACTTCTCCTCCGGCCTCACCTACGGCCTGGGGGGGCAGATGGAGCGCGTCGCCGAGCAGGTCTTCCTGCTCACGCCGTCGAACGTCGAGGTCTCGCCCGAGGAGAAGCGTCGCTTGCAAGAGCGCGGCTTGTACCGCGCCTGACGTGATCAACACCCTCCTCTGCAGGCTCCTGCAGGCCTACCTCATCGTCATGTTCGCCCGCATCATCCTGTCCTGGTTCCCGGTCGAGCCGGGGTCCGGCCTGGCGACGGTGTTCGGGTTCCTGTACTCCATCACCGAGCCGGTGCTGGCCCCGGTCCGCCGGATCCTGCCGCCCATCGGAATGGGTGGCATGGGTCTCGACCTGTCGCCCATCGTCGTGTTCTTCGCCATCACGATCCTGCAGGGCTTCATCTGTTAGTAGCGTGGTCGCGGGCGGAGTGGCCGTCGGCGAAGTCTTCGCCTGACATCCTGTAGAAATGGCCGCGTTCTGCAACGAGAAGAGATTGGGATGGTGACGTGTTGGTTCTGGTGAGCTTCGTGCTCGTTCTCGCCGCGGCGGTGACGCTGGTCGTCGGACTGCTGCAGTCGGGATTGACATTGATCTACCTGTCGATCGGCTGCAGCGTGCTGGCGGGCGTCGTGCTCGCCGTCGCCGTCCTGCGCGGCCGGCCCGAGCCCAAGGCGGCGTCGACCGGGCGCTCGTTCGCCCCGCCCCCCCAGCCCGCCCAGGTGCCGGCCTCCGTCGCCGCGTCCAGCTCGGGCGCCGAGACCACCACCTCGTGGAACGCCGGTCCGTCTCCCACTCCGGCGCCTCCGCCCCCACCCCCGACCCCGTACACGCCACCGGCCGCCGGCTCGGGCGACGACGTCGCCACCAAGGCCGCCGGCGCCGCCCTGCTCGGTCGCCTGCGCGGCAAGCGCGGGGACAAGGCCGCCGACGCCGAGCCCGGCCCCCTGGAGATGGAACCGGCCGCCGGCTTCGCACCGGCAGACGCCACCATCCAGATGCCGGCGATGGCCACCTCGGCCGAGGACGCGGACGGCTTCCCAATCGCCGGCTACGACGACCTGCGGGCCACCGAGCTCCTCGGCCAGCTCCCCGGCCTCGACCGCAACCAGCTCGAGGCCGTGCGCGACCGTGAGGCGTCCGGCAAGAACCGCTTCACGATCATGAGCCGGGTCGACGCCCTGCTGGCCACCGCCGAGGCGCCGGCATGGGAGGTCGACGACGACGAATGGGACGCCGATAACGGCGCCGAGGGCGAGCCCGAGGTGCTGGTGGCCGAGGCCGGCGCCGCCGGCGGGTTCGACGACGACTTCGACGACGAGGACCCCGACGAGGACGAGGCGCCCATGGCGGGCGGCGGCCCCTTCCCCATCGCGTCCTACGAGACGCTGACCGTGGGCCAGATCCTGCCCCGCCTCAGCGAGCTCGACGCCGACGAGCTGGCCCAGGTCCGTACCCGCGAGCAGATGGGTCGCAGCCGGGGCACCATCCTCGACCGCATCGACCGTCTCGCCTCCCGGCGGGCGCCCACCGGCCTGGCCATGCCCGCCGCGCCCGCGCCCTCGCCGGCTCCTGCACCGGCCCGCAGGACGCCGGCCCGCAAGGCGCCAGCCGTCGCCAAGACCACGGCCCCGGCGGTGAAGAGGGCGGCCAAGGCGCCCGCCCGCAGGTCTGCCGCATCGGTGGCGCCCATCGCCGTCCCGCCGGCCAAGGTCGTCGCACCCCGGAAGGCCGCGACCAAGAAGGCCCCGGCGCCGGTCGTGGCACCGGCGCCCCGCAAGGCCCGGTCGCCCAAGGCCGTCGCCCCGGTCGTCCCCGCCACCCCGATGAAGGAAGCGGTCAAGAAGGCCCGGGCGGCCAGGGCCAAGAAGGCCTAGCCCGGCCCGGTGGCCGCCCCGCTCAGGATGGCCGGGCGGCGACCTGCAGGTCCACGCGGACGCTCTCGCCCTCGATGTCGAGGTCGACCGCCCCGTCGCCCGCGGGGCCGCCGCTGGGGGGTCCGACGGTGATCGACTCCGCCAGCACCTGGGCCGACAGCCAGTCCCGGTGGGCCTCGATGGCCGCGGCCAGGCGGGGGCCGGCCTCGACGGTCAGCACGATGCGGTCGGACAGGGCCAGGCCCCGCTGCTTGCGGAGGTCGTTCACGTCACGGGCCACCTCGCGGGCCAGGCCTTCGAGGCGGAGCGGCTCGTCGAGCTCGAGGTCGAGGGCGACGGCCCAGCCGCCGTCCTGGGCCAGGGCGAAGTCCTCGTGGCGATTGGCCCGCACCTCCACGTCGCCGGGACCGAGCCGCTCACCGGCGATCTCGACGTAGCCGTCGGTGTCGAGGGCCTTGCGGGCCTCGGAGCCGTCGGCATCGGCCAAGGCGGCCTTGACGTCGTTCACCCGCTTCCCCAGCCGGGGGCCCAGCGCCTTGAAGTTGGGGACGACGGTCCACGTCATGAGGTCGGTGAGGGAGTCGACGTCCTCCAGGACACCCACGTTGAGCTCGGCCTGCACCTCGGCCCGCACCTCTTCCGACAGGGTCGTGCCCGGGTGCAGCAGCAGCGCCCGGCGGAGGGGCTGCCGGGTGCGGACACCCGCGTCGGTGCGCGCCGCCCGGCCCAGTCCCACCAGCCGCCGGGCCGCCTGCATCTCGGCGGCCAGCGCGGCGTCGACAGGGCCCACCGCCTTGGGCCAGTCGGTCAGGTGGACCGACGGCTTGCCGGTGAGGACGCCGTGCATCTCGTCGGCCAGGAACGGGCATAGCGGGGCCAGCAGCTGCGACGTGACCACCAGGCACCGGTAGAGCACGGCGTGGGCGCCACCGTCGGAGGGCGTGCCGGGACCGCCCCAGAAGCGGGGCCGCGACCGGCGCACATACCAGTTGGACAGGTCGTCGACGAAGGTGGCGACGGCCGTAGCCGCGCCGAGGGCGTCGAAGCCCTCCAGGGCGTCGGTCACCTGGGTGATCGTCCCCCGGAGCTGGGACATGATCCAGCGGTCCATCACGTGGTTGGTGACCCAGTCGCCCGGCTGCCAGCCGTCGAGGTCGGCGTAGGTGGCGAAGAAGGAGAAGACGTTCCAGAGGGTCAGGAGCGTCTTGCGGGTCGCCTCCCGGATGCCGTCCTCGTACACCCGACGGCTGGTCCACGGCGAGCCGGCGGAGAAGAAGTACCACCGCAGGGCGTCGGCGCCGAAGGCCTCGAAGATGGCCCACGGGTCGAGGACGTTCCCCTTCGACTTCGACATCTTCTGGCCGTCCTGGTCGACGATGTGGGCCAGGCAGACCACATCGCGGTAGGGCGTGCTGTCGAAGACCAGGGTGTTCACGGCCAGCAGCGAGTAGAACCAGCCACGGGTCTGGTCGATGGCCTCGCATATGAAGTCGGCCGGGAAGGCGGGCGGGCGCTCGCCGGCGCCCTGCTCGAACGGGTAGTGGTTCTGCGCCGACGGCATGGAGCCGGAATCGAACCAGGCGTCGAGCACCGGGGTCACCCGTCGCGCCGTCTCCGCGCAGCCGTCCACGCCGCAGGGCAGCGTCACGTCGTCGACCGCGGGGCGGTGGAGGTCGAGGTCGCCCAGGTCACGGCCGGCGCGCGACGACAGCTCCTCGACCGAGCCGACGCAGGAGTCGTGGCCGGCCGGGCAACGCCAGATCGGCATCGGCGTGCCCCAGTACCGGTCGCGCGACAGTGCCCAGTCGACGTTGTTGTGCAGCCAGTCGCCGAAGCGCCCGTGCTTGATGTGCTCGGGGTGCCAGTTGATCCCCTCGTTCTCCCGCAGCAGATCGGCCTGCCGGTCGGAGGTGCGGACGAACCACGACGTCTTGGCCCAGTAGAGCAGGGGCGTGCCGCACCGCCAGCAGTGGGGATAGGAGTGGACGTAGTCCTCGGCCACCACCAGCAGGCCGCGGGCGTGGAGGTCGGCGACGATCTCCCGGTCGGTGTCCTTGACGCCCCGCCCGGCCCAGGGCGTGACCCGCTCGTCGAAGGTGCCGTCGGGGCCCACCGGGTTGAGCACCGGCAGTCCCTCGGCGCGCGCCACCTCCATGTCGTCGGCGCCGAAGGCGGGTGCGATGTGGACGATGCCGGACCCCTCGTCGGTGGTGACGAAACCGCCGGCCACGACACGGAGGGCGCCGTCGTCGATGGGGAGCAGGTCGAACGGCCGGGCGTAGCGCAGGCCGACGAGCTGGGCGCCCGTGTAGCGCTGGACGACATCGGCGCCCTCGGCCACCCGGGCCGACGCCATGATCATGTCCCGGCCGCCCTCGGCCGCGTGGACGCGGGCGTAGGTGATGTCCGGGCCGACGGCGGCGGCCACGTTGGAGATCAGCGTCCAGGGCGTGGTGGTCCACACCAGCAGATCCACGTCGGTGCCGATGACCGGGAAGCGGACGTAAGCCGCCGGGTCGGTGACGTCGCGGTACACCCCGGGCTGGCCCAGCTCATGCGACGACAGCGCCGTCCCGCAGCGCGGGCAGTACGGGCTGACCCGGTGACCCTCGTAGAGGAGGCCCTTGTCCCACAGCTGGCGGACCAGCCACCACACCGACTCCACGTAGGCGTTGTCGAGGGTCCAGTAGGCGTCGTCGGTGTCGATCCACACGCCGGCGCGTTCGGTGAGCGCCTGCCAGTCCTGGACGTAGCGCTTCACCGACTCCCGGCAGCGCTCGTTGAACTCGGCGATGCCGAAGGCCTCGATCTGGTGCTTGTTGGTGAGACCGAGCTCCTTCTCCACCTCGATCTCGACGGGAAGGCCGTGACAGTCCCAACCGCCCTTCCGAGGCACGTCGCGGCCCTGCATCGTCTGGAACCGCGGGAAGAGGTCCTTGAAGGCCCGGGCCCACACGTGGTGCAGCCCCGGCTTGCCGTTGGCGGTCGGTGGCCCCTCGTAGAAGATCCACGGTTCGGCGCCCGCCCGCAGGGCCTTGACCTGGTCGACCAGGCCCGTCTCGCGCCACCGGTCGAGCACCCTGTGCTCCAGGGCGACGAGGTCGAGCTGTGGGTCCACAGGTCCGAAGGCCATGGTCCAGCGTAAGCCAGCGGGGCCCGCGTGCCGGGTGACTTCCGCCCGGGGGGCACACCGGCTCCGGCCGCGGACGGTAGGGTCGGCGCCGATGGCCACCACGGTCGACGACCTCTTCACCACCCCCGGCGACGACACCGTCGTCCTGGCTGTCCACGTGCAGCCGGCCGCAGGGCGCACCGCGGTGGTCGGGCGCCACGGCGCCGCGCTCAAGGTCAGGGTCGCCGCTCCGCCGATCGGCGGGCGGGCCAACTCGGCCTGCGTCGACCTCCTGGCCGAGACGTTCGGCCTCAAGCCGGCCCAGGTGGAGCTGATCAGCGGCGAGGGCAGCCGGGCCAAGCAGTTCAAGCTCAGGGGGGTCGACGTCGAGGAGTTCCGGCTCCGTCTCGACCGCGCCGTCGGCGCCGGCCGGCCCGCGGCGGCCGCGCCCGGTCCCGAGCCCCGCCAACCCCGTCCCTGACGTCGTGTCCGCTGGTAGCATCCGGCTTCGTCGCGCTCCAGGAGCGTCATCAATGCCGAGAACCAGCAAAGCGCCCGCAGCAACGGAAAGTGTCGAAACGTCACCGTCGCGAGCGAAACCGTCGGCCGCGTCGGCGGGGGACCGCTTCCTCGCCGAGCAACGGGCCGAGCTCATCACCGAGCGGGCCGCCTACGTCGAGCAGGCCGAG
>JALYYN010000034.1 GCA_030946525.1 Actinomycetota bacterium
CCTGGCGGAACCGGGCCTCGTCGATGCCCTGGGGCGCAGTGGTGAAGGCCGGCGGATCGATGGGCCCAGGCTATGTGCCCGGGCTCCCGCAGGCCTGCGGGACGCAAATGCACGCCGAGCCGTGGCCAATTCTCCGAACGACCGCCGCCTTCGGGAGCGAACTGGGTCGTCCAGTGTCATAGGTAGCACTGGGCGACCCCAGTTGCCCAGGGGGGCGCCGGCGTCCGCCGCCCCGAGGCCGTCGCCGGTCAGGGCAGGTGGAGGGCGTGCCCGACGACGACGGCCAGGCCGTCGCGGACGAGTCCGGCGGCGATCCGTCCCGCCCGTTCGGGCTCCGACGGCCAACCCGCGGCCGACGCCACGTCGTCCAGCGCGACGGGGGCGAGGCGGAGGGCGGCGACCAGGCGGCCGCGGCCTTGGCGATCCGAGCCGGCGAAGGTCGACTGGGTCCCGCCGCACCCGGCCGACCCGACGGCCGGATCGGGCGAGGGCCGGCCCGCCATCGCCCATGCGCAGGTGGGCCGCAGCGGGCACCGGTCACAGGCGGGCGCCACCTTGGAGCAGACGGTCGCTCCCAGGTCGAGCATGGCCTGGTTCCATGACCAGCCCCGCCCGGCCGGCACCAGTGCGTCGGCGTGAACCTGGGCTTCGGCCGCCGACAGGGCCCGGCCGGCGACGGCCCGGGCCAGCACCCGGGCGCTGTTGACCTCCACCACTCCGACGTCCTGCTCGAAGGCGAAGGCCTGTACGGCCCGGGCGGTGTAGGGCCCGATGCCGGGCAACACGAGCAGGTCGGCGAGCCCGGCCGGCACCTCCCCGTCGTGGCGGGCGACGACGGCGGTTGCGGCCCGGTGCAGGCTGACGGCCCGGCGGTTGTACCCGAGTCCCGACCAGGCCCGGACGACGTCGGCCACCGGCGCGGTCGCCGTCGCCGCCGGCGTGGGAAATCGGCCCATGAACCCCTCGAACATGGGCACCACCCGGGCGACCTGGGTCTGCTGAAGCATCAGCTCGCTCACCAGCACGGCCCAGGGGTCCCGCGTACGCCGCCACGGCAGCTCCCGCCGGGCGCCCTCCGCCCACGCGATGAGCGCGTCCTGTACCTCCGTCACGCCGGGCGAGCGTAACGTCGCCGGTGTGATGGGAATCGCGCTGGCAAGCCGGTGATGGAGCTGGGCCGGGCTGCGTGCCCGAACGCAATGGAACCAGGCCCGGCGGAATCTCGGTCGACCGCCCTCGTGGGAGGGTGGGCCCGGTGATGGAGCTGGGCCTGCGCAACGACGTGTACCGGCGGCCGCTCATGACCGCCCTCGACCGGCTCGGGCTGCGGGAGGGCTGGTGCTGCGCCGACGTCGGGGCGGGCGGGGGCGACGTGAGCGTGGCCCTGGCCGAGATCGTGGGGCGGGACGGCCGGGTCTACGCCGTCGACAGCGACCCCCGTGCCCGCGACCAGGTGGCGGAGGCGGCCGCCGCCCACGCCCAGGTCATCGCCATCACCCAGGCCGGTGAGGATCTCCTCCTGCCCGAGGCCGTCGACCTGGCCTTCTGCCGGTTCCTCCTCCTTCACGTCCACGAACCCCTACGAGTGCTGACGCGCATGGGCGAGGCCGTCCGCCCCCGCGGATGGGTGGTCGTCCAGGAGCCCATCACCACTGCGGGCCGGGTCGCAGGGCAGCCGCTATCCATGCCCGACGCCCGCCATCCCGACGTCGGGGCCCTCCTCCCCGGCCTCGCCCGCCAGGCCGGTCTCGACATCGTCGACGCCTGGGCCGAGGCTCCGGCCGGGGCCGGCGACGGCCCGGTCGCCGACTACCTCGAGCACCTGACCGGTGTCAGCCCGGGTGACGATCCCGTCGTCCTCCCGCCGCTGGTCACCGTCGTGGCCCGCCGACCGGGCGAAGGTCAGGGCTCGAGAGTGAGCGCCCGCAGGTAGAACCAAACGGTCCGCCACCGGACCACACCGGTGACGGGCAGGCCGACGAGATGCCAGAACATGCGCCAGGTCTCCCGGTAGCCCCGCCGCAGGCCCAGCTTGTGCCGCTTGGTGCGATGGGTGACGCCGGGCATGATGCGGGCGCTGGTGGGCAGGCGGCCCTCGGAGATCACCTCGTTGATCATGATCTCGATCGAGTAGCCGTTGCGCTTCTCCGGCGGAATGGCGTCCCAGACCCAGCGGGGCACGATGCGCTCACCGGTGGTGGGCGGCAGCCGGAGGACGAGGGGGTTGAGCATCCCGTAGTCGAACCAGCCGACCGACATGGTCGCCCGGCCCTCCACGAACGGGACGCAGACGTCGTCGAGGTGGGCGGCGGTCAGCCCGACCAGGTCGGCGTCGCAGAACAGCAGCGCCTCGGCGTCGGTGGCGGCGACGCCCGCCTCCATGGCGTGGGCCTTCGATCCGCCGGCGGCGCCGTCGCGCCGCACGACCTTGGCCCCCGCGGCCAGGGCCAGGTCGCCGGTGCCGTCGGCGGAACCGTCGTCCACCACGATGACCTCGCGCACGTAGCGGCAGGCCAGGGCGGCGGCGACGACGTCAGCGACCGTCGATGCCTCGTTCCGGGCGGGGATCACAACGTCGATCGTCACGGGACGCCGATGTTATGGGTTGCGAGCGGCCAGCCCTCCTGGCTCGGCCGCATCCGACTGCCGGTCCGCCGGGCGGGCGACAACGTGGTTTTCGATCGCCGGGCCACGGCGGCGACGGGTCAGGAGGGCGACCGCACCCGCCGCCAGAGCCACCAGGAGCAGGACCCCGACGACGGCCGTGGGCACGTTCAGCAGCTTCAGCGCCGACGCGGCGAGCACGGTGACCAGCACCGGGCGGATGACACGGTCGTTGGCCTGGGCCGACACGCGCGCCCCGAAGTAGACGCCGGGCACGCTCCCGATGAGGAGCGACGCCGTCAGCCCGAGGGCGAAGTCGCCGAAGAGCAGATGTCCGACGGCGGCGGAAATGACGAGCGGGATGGCCTGCACCAGGTCCGTCCCGACGAGCTGGCGGGCGGTGAGCTGGGGGTACAGGACGAGCAACAGCACGATCATCAGCGAGCCCGACCCGACCGACGTCATCCCGACGATCAGGCCCCCGGCGACACCGATGGCCACGGTGGCCAGCGGCCGCACCCGGACCGGCTCGGTGGCCGGCTCCCGCCCCCGGTCGAAGGACGCCTTGGCCACCATCGCCCCGGCGGCGACGAGGAGGGCCACGCCCAGCAGGGTCTTGATGCGCCCCTGGATCACGTCGCCACTCCCAAGGGAGCGGAGGATGAGCACGCCGAGGAACGCGGAGGGCACCGAGCCCAGGGCCAGCCACTTCACCAGTCCGAGGTTCACCGTCCCCCGCTTGAGGTGCACGCTGCCGCCCACCGGCTTCATGACCACGGCGGCGACCAGGTCGCTGGACACGGCGGCGAGGGGCTGCACATGGAAGGCCAGCACGAGCAGGGGCGTCATCAGGGCGCCGCCGCCCATGCCGGTCAGGCCGACGACGAACCCGACGGCCAGGCCCATCGCCGCGATTCCGAAGTCCATTGCCTGACATTATCCATCGGATTTATTGGAAAGCAACCGCGACGGCCCGGACCGGTCCGCCGGGGCGCCTGAGTACGGTGGCCGTGTGCGCCTTCCCGCCCTGTCCGCCACGTCCACCGCCCTCCTGGAGGACCGCCGGCTCCTGAGCGCGGAGGAGCTGAGGGCCCTGGCCGATCTCCCGCCCGAGTCCCTGCCCGCGCTGGCCGCCCTGGCCCATGAGGTCCGCCTGGCCTGGTGCGGCCCGACCGTCGAGCTGGAGGGCATCGTCTCGGCCCGCACGGGCGGCTGCCCGGAGGACTGCGGGTTCTGCAGCCAGTCGGCCCGCTTCGCATCACCCGTCAGGGCCGCTCCGCTGCTCGACCTGGACGAGCTGCTCGCCGCCGCCGCCGAGACGGCCGAGCTCGGGGCATCGGAGTTCTGCATCGTCGTCGCCCTGCGGGGGCCCGACGAACGGACCCTCGCCCGGGTGGTCGAGGCCGTTCCGCTGATCCGGGCCCGGACCGGCCTGCAGGTCGCCGCCAGCCTGGGCATCCTCACCGCCGAGCAGGCCCACCGCCTGCGCGACGCCGGCCTGCACCGGTACAACCACAACCTGGAGACGGCCCGGTCGTTCTTCACCTCGGTCGTCACCACCCACACCTGGGAGGAGCGGGCGGCCACATGCCGCCTCGTTCGGGAATCCGGGATGGAGCTGTGCTGCGGGGTGCTGCTCGGGATGGGCGAGTCCGACGAGCAACGGCTGGAGCTGCTGGGCGAGCTGCGCGACGTCGACCCCGCCGAGGTGCCGGTCAACTTCCTCAACCCCCGCCCGGGGACGCCCATGGCCCACCGACCGCTGGTCGAGCCCCTGCAGGCCATCCGGTGGATCGCCCTCTTCCGCCTCGCCCTGCCGGGCGTGATCCTCCGCTACGCCGGCGGCCGAGAGGTCACCCTCCGCCAGCTCCAGGCCATGGGCCTGACGTCGGGCATCAACGCCCTCATCGTCGGCAACTACCTGACGACCCTCGGCCGCTCGCCCCAGGACGACCTCGACCTCCTCGCCGACCTCGGCATGCCGGTGGGGGCGCTGTCCTCGGTCCTGTGACGAATCTCACTCGCATGCGGAGCTTGCCCGGCGAGTTGGGACAGTGAGCGCTGGGCCGTACTGCACGGGCTGCGGGCGGGCATCGGACGACTGCGCCGGCGCCTGCCTCGCCACCGGGCCCCTCGACCCTCCCCGGTTCTGTCCCACCTGCGGTCGCCGCCTGTCGGTCCAGGTCTTCCCGGCCCGGGTGGCCGCCCGGTGTCGGGACCATGGTCAGATCCCCTCGTCGCCCCCGCCGTGAGCGGCCAGGTGCCGGGCCAGGAAGCGAGCTGAGAAGGCGATCTCCTCGACGGGGACCTCGGCGTGGTCGCCGGGATGGGCGTGGAGGCGCTTGTCGACCGAGCCGAGGGCGCCGAAGAGCTCGAAGACCTGAGTCCGCGGGATGAGCGAGTCGTCCCACTGCTGGATGAAGAGCACCGGGCAGGTGACGTCGCCGGCGTCGGCCGCCATCCGGTCCTTGGTCGGCCCCACCAGGCCCATCAAACCGAAGACCGCCACCTGGATCCGGGGCTCGGCGGCGGCCAGGGGGACGCCGTAGATCGTCCCCATCGACAGCCCCCAGTAGCCGACCGGGCCGTCGCCCACCTCGTCCAGCTCCCGCAGGGCGGCCAGGGTGGCCTGCCAGTCCTCCACCATGTCGTCGGTCGCCCCTTCCCGTGACCACTCGGTGAGGAAGGCGCTGAAGAGCGCCATGTCGTCGTCGTGACCCGGGGCCCGGCGGTCCCCGTGGCCGGGACCGTCGATGGCGGCCACGGCGAACCCGTGCTCGCCGACCAGTATCCGGGCGAGGGCCAGCAGGTAGTCGACCCGCTTGTGTCGGGTGGCGCCGTGGCCGAGCAGGGCGAGCGGGCGGGGACCGGCGCATCCGGCGGGCACCCAGAGGATTCCGGGGACGGTCCGGCCGTCCACATCGACGGTGAACGGCCGCTCGCTGACCCCTCCGTCGACCCCGGCATCGGCCTCCCAGCGCATGAGGGCACGCTACCGAGCCACTACCCTCGGTTGGATGCGCTCCCATGTGGAGGTGCTGGCCCGGGCCGCTCGGGCCGTCCACGGAGCGGGCGAGATCACCGACAAGCTCGCCTGGGTGACCGAGGAGGCCCGCGGGCTCACCGGCGCCTCGTTCGCAGCGTTCGTGGGGATGGGTGACCGTGTCGACATGGTCGCCGCCGCCGGCGCGCCGGTCGGCGACATCGACCGCTTCGCCCGGCCGGCGCTCACCAAGCTCCTGCAATCCGGTCCGGACGCCGACACCGTCCTCCGCTCCGGCGACCTGGCCCGCGACCGCAGGCACCGGCGGTTCCTGCAGCGGCTCGAGCTGCCGGGCGACGCAAGCTGCCTGGCCGTGGTGGTGACCGGGCTGGAGGGGACCACCCACGGCGCCCTGCTGCTGGCTGCCCCGGAACCGGGTCTCTTCGGGCCCGCCGACGAGTCGGCGGTCGTCGCCCTCGCCTCCCACCTCGGGGTGGCCTTCGACAACCTCGGCACCATGGAGCGCCTGGCCGAGCTCCAGGCCGTCCAGCGGGAGATCGTCCATCAGCTGCAGGAGGCGGTGGCGCCCCCGGCGGTCGTGGCCGAGTCGGCCGAGCTGGGCGTGCACTACGTGTCCGCCGATCCCAGCTCACCGACGGGTGGGGACCTCTACGACTGGCTCGTCCTCCCCGACGGCGACCTCCACCTCGCCATCGTCGACGTGATGGGCAAGGGCGTGGGCGCCACCAAGGAGGCGGTGAGCGTGACCCACGCCCTGCGGCTCCTGACCCTCGACGGCTGCCCCATGGAGGACCTCGTCGCCCGGGCGGACACCCTGACCACCGCCCAGAGCCCCGACCTGGTGGCCACGGTCATGGTCGTTCGCTACCGGCCCGCCGACGGCTTCGTCCGCCTGGCGGGAGGCGGGCACCCCCCGGCACTGGTGATCTCCGCCGACGAGACCGTCCGCCTGGTCAGTGCCCCGGGCGTCCCGATCGGCTACCCGGGCGCGGGGACGACGGAGATCGTCTCGCTGACCCTCGACCGGGGCGACACGCTCGTCCTGTACACCGACGGCCTCATCGAGGCGTCCAAGGACATCCTCGTCGGCCTCGAACGGATCACCGCCGCCGCCGCCGAGACCGCCAAGTACCCGGCCCCCCACCTGGCCCGGGCCCTTGTCGAGCGCTCGCTGTCGGGAGCCATGCGGCGCGACGACTCCCTCGCCCTCGTCCTGCGCCGGCGCATCCCACCGGGCACCGGCAGGACCGCGCCGCTCGGCGCCTTCGAATACCGGTTCTCGCCCAGCCTGGCCGCGGTGCCGCTCACCCGCCACCTGTTCGCCGACTGGCTGGAGCACCTCTCGCTGGACGAGTCGGAGGTGGGCGACGTGCTGCTCGTCGCCTCCGAGCTGTGCTCCAACGCGGTGCGCCACGCCAGCGGCCAGCCCGGCGCGCTCGCCCTGCGGGCCTGGGCCGACGCCGACGCCCTGGTGATCGAGGTGGAGGACGACGGGCCCGGCATGGAGCTCAGCCGCCGGGTGGAAGACCCCGACCTCGACGCCGAGCAGGGCCGGGGCATCTACGTGGTGCGGGCGCTCATCGACGACCTCACGGTCCGCCGTGAAGGCGAGCGGACCGTGGTTCGGGCCGTCCGCCGGGCCGTGCTGCCCGGGTAGCGGGCGGTCAGGGCGCCAGCAGGTCCGGCGGCTCCAGCGAATCGACCGGCCCGGCGGCGCCCGGATCCTCGCTGGGATCGAGGGGGACGGGCGGGTCGGCGAACAGGCTTCCCTCGGTGCCGGGGTCCCGCCCGGGCGGGATGTCGGTGGGCCCGACGTCGCCCACGATGTTGGGATCCTCGACGCCCACCCCGGTGCCCCGGAGCCGGTCGAGAAGGCTTTCGTGCCGCGGGTCCTGCTCGATCTCTGGTTCGTCCACGCCGGAGATGTACCCCGCCGGCCGTTGGGCGAAGCCGAAACTCGTCTACCCTTGCCCGGCATGGACCAGGTGGCGGCGCTGATCATGACCGTGCTCGTGGGCCTCGGCCTGGTCTCCCCCACCGCTCCGCCGAAGTTCATCGCCCGTGGCTCGGTGGGTCACGACGTCTCCTATCCGCAGTGCGGCCGGGTGCTGCCCGCGGTCAGTTCGTTCGGGATCGTGGGCGTGGCCGACGGGAAGCCCTATACCGGCAACCCGTGCCTGGCCAGCGAGTTTGCGTGGGGCAACGCCACCCCCGGCGGGACCGGCTTCTACATGAACACCGCCAATCCGGGGCCGAGCACCCGGGAGCTGAACTGGTACGGCCAGCGGTTCCCCGACACCACCTGCGCCCCGGGCCGTGACGCCGCCTGCGCCTACAACTACGGGTACAGCGCAGCCGCGGTCGCCATGGCCTACGCCCGGTCGCAGACGGGCCGGTCGACCAACACCATGTGGTGGCT
>JALYYN010000044.1 GCA_030946525.1 Actinomycetota bacterium
CGGTCGGCGTCGTCGGTGCAGTGGTTGGCCGGCGTGGCGTTGGGCGCCGAGGTCTGCACGCCGCCGAGGGTGTGCATCAGCTCGTGGGCCTCGACCGAGTTGGTCATGGCCCAGCACCCGTTGTCGACCCGCGCCACCTCGCCGGCCACGCGGGTGTTGCCGTTGCTGGCGTTGGCGCCCGGCGTCGTGGCCGCGGAGTCGTCGTGGTACACCTGGGCGATCCCGCAGTACTGGTTGGCATCGGCCCAGACCAGGTACTTGCGGTCGGTGCGGGTGTAACCCTGCGTGCGCAGCTCCGAGATCATGGTGTTGAAGTCGCCCATGCCGCTCGGGCTGAGCGTCACCCGGTCGATGACGGGCTGGCAGGCGCCGTTGGTCACGAACCGCACGTGGCGGGTGCCTCCGGTCTGGGCTGCGCTGGCGTCGGCCACGTCGTCGACCCGGGCGGCGGCGGCCACGAAGGACGCCGAGAAGGAGTCGAAGCGGTCGGCGGATGCGCTGGAGTGGGCGTAGACGAGCTGGACGCGGTAGCCGTCGCTCCCGGTGCCGTAGCAGGGGACCGTGGTGGCGGCCGCCGCCGCGGTGGCGGGTGCGGCGGTGGCCATGACCGCCCGGGAGTCACGGGCCTGCCGGACGTCCACCCCCTCGGGCGCGGGGTCGGGCCCGTGGGTGCAGAGGATCTGGGAGGCGAGGGTGCTCAGCCGGTCGTGAAAGGCCAGCTCGAAGCCGCCGCCGCACGTGCCGGTCGGCGCCGAACGCTGGAGGCCGGCGTAGAGGAGGCCCCTCCGGGTGTCGTCGGCGGGCCGGGTCTGTGCGGCGGTGGCGCCGGCGACGGTGGGCGCCGCCACCAGGGCGGTCGGGAGGAGGGCGAGCAGCAGGGCGAGCAGACGGCGCAAGACGGGACCTCTCGTGCGGGGCGGGTCCAATCGGATCGGCACGAGCCGGTTCGACCTTGAGCGGCGGCCTCAACCTGTGCGGGTGGCCGTCAGCTCACTGTGAGCCTGCGGTCTCCTCGACCGGCGAGCCCGCCGCCGCCGCGCTCTCCGGGTCGGGCGCCGCCAGCGCAGGCGCCGACGGCAGGGCGTTGAGGGCGTCGATGAGCGCCCGGAGGCGCCCGTGGCTGGCCCGGTCGAAATGGAGGCCGATGCGGGGCAGCTCCAGGTGGTCGTGATCGGCGACCTCGGCCGGAAGCGGGGGAGCGCTCTCGATCCGGCCCCGGGTGCAGATGTCGGCGAAGCCGTCGTTCAGCCCGGCGAGCTCGGCGCGGGTGGGGGCGGCCCGCAAGCGCACGATCAGGCGGCTGCCGACGTAGCGGATGGAGTGGTAGTTCCGGAAGAACCCCAGTATCTCGCCCACCGCGGTGTTCACGTCGTCGGTCACCCGCAGGAGCAGGAGGTCGGCGGCCGACACCAGGCCCCGTGCCACCACCTCCTCCCGGATGAACCGCTCCCACGCCCGCCAGTAGGTGCCACCGGGCACCTCGAGCAGGACGATGGGAGCGGGGGCGGCCTTGCCCGTCTGGAGCAGGGTGAGCAGCTCGAACGCCTCGTCGAGGGTCCCGAAGCCGCCCGGCAGCATGACGAAGCCCGCCGACTCCTTCATCAGCATGAGCTTGCGGGTGAAGAAGTACTTCATGGTCACCAGGCGGCTGTTGTTCTCCTCGACGTCGCCTGCGAACGCCGGGTTCGGCTGCTCGAAGGGCAGGCGGATGTTGACCCCGATGGAGTGGCCGGGACCGGCGCCTTCGACGCCGGCGGCCATGATCCCGGGCCCCGCGCCGGTCACGATGATCCAGCCGGTGGCGGCCAGGGCGGCGGCCAGATTGCGTGTCTGGATGTAGGAGGGGTCGTCGGGCAGGGTCCGGGCCGAGCCGAAGATGGTCACCTTGGGGACGTCCCGCCACGGGGCGAACACCTTGAACGCGTCGCGCATCTCGCGCACGGCGGCGTTGGTGATCTTGAGGTTCAGCCGGTCGGCGTGGTCGCCGGCCAGCTTGACGACCGACACCATGGTCTCGAACAGCTGGTCCAGGTCGTCCGTGGCGCCGGCGGACTCGAGGATCTCGGTCAGCCGCCGGTCGGTGTCGGGGTCACCGGTGCGGTAGCGCGACGGGCTCATCGGGCGTTCGGGCGGGGCTCGGTCACTGGTCCACACTCCCTTCGGGCGGGTCGCCCAGTGAGCTATTCCCGGACCGGCCTCCCGGGCCGGTCATCCGGTCCATACTCCCCCCGGGCGTGTCGCCCAAATGAGATGTTCCTGGCCCGGCCTCCCGGGCCGGTCATTCGGTCCACCCTCTCACGGCCCGCGGCGTCGTCGTCCGGAGCATTCTGACCATCCTCGTTTCCCCCCGGGTCGGCGGGGCATGATGTAACCATGTCGTCCCCGCTCCTGATGATTCCTGCGTCCCTCGGCCTGATCAGCCTCCTGCTGTTCGGCATGTCGTGGTTCGAGCAGCGGGTGCTGTCGCCCCAGGCCCTGATCGTGCACGCGGCCCGGTCGCGCCAGGCCCAGCCGGACCAGGCCGAGTTGCTGGTCGCCGCCCAGTCGGAGCGCCTGCTGCAGGGACTCCAGATGAGCCCCAGCGAGCGACGGGCGGAACCGACTAGCTGACGGCGACGCCATCGACCCGGCCGTACAGCGTCGTCCGCTGGTGGAGCGGCCGGCCGAGCGGCTCGGTGATGGCCCGGAAGGCATCCTCGTCCATCCGCTGGCCGTGGGAGGCGCCGGCGGCCCGTGAGATGTTCTCGTCCATGAGCGTGCCGCCCAGGTCGTTGGCCCCGGCCCGCAGGGCCTGGCGGGCGCCCTCGGGCCCCAGCTTGACCCAGGACACCTGCACGTTGGGCACTGAGCCGGCATAGGCGATGCGGGCCACCGCGTGCATGAGCAGGACCTCGCGGAACGTCGGCCCCTTCCGGGCCCGGCCCTGCAGGAACAGGGGGGTGGCCATGTGCACGAAGGGCAGGGGCACGAACTCGGTGAAACCACCGGTCTCCGCCTGGAGGGCCCGGGTGCGCACCATGTGGCGGGCCCAGTGCACCGGCTGCTCGACGGCGCCGAACATGATGGTGATGTTGGAGCGCAGCCCGACCGAGTGGGCGGTCCGATGGGCGTCGAGCCACTCCTCGGTGTCGATCTTGTCCGGACAGAGGATGGCGCGCATTTCGTCGTCGAGGATCTCCGCCGCGGTGCCGGGCAGTGTGGCCAGGCCGACGGCCATAAGTCGGCGGAGGTAGTCGGCCAGCGGCTCGCCCAGCCGGCGCGCCCCCTCGGTGACCTCCAGCGCGGTGAAGCCGTGGACGTGGATGTCGGGGGCGACGTCCTTGACGGACCGGCAGACGTCGACGTAGTAGTTGCCGTCGAAGCTGGGGTGGATGCCGCCCTGCAGGCACACCTCGGTGGCCCCGGCGGCCACCGCCTCCACCACCCGCCGTTGGATCTCCTCGGTGCCGAGCAGGTACGGATCCCCCCGCAGGTTGAGCGACAACGGGCCTTTGGAGAAGGCGCAGAAGCGGCACTTGAAGGTGCAGACGTTGGTGTAGTTGATGTTTCGGTTGGACACCCAGGTGACGTCGTCGCCGACGATGCGCCGGCGCAGGTCGTCGGCCACATCGGCCACGGCGGCCACCTCCCGGCCCCTGGCCGAGAACAGGGTGACGATCTCCTCGATGCCCACCTCGTCGCCCGCCGTCACCCCGGCCAGCACCTCGCCGACCGCCGAGCCGGCCCGCGGCGTGGCCGGCAGGATGCGGGGCGGGGCACCGTCGGCCCCGGCGAACCAGGAGGTGTCGCGCGCCAGTCCCTCGGCGTCGGATCGGCGCAGGACGGCCGGTCGCACCCCGGCGTCGACCCAGCGGTCCGGGCGGAGGGCGTAGGACGGATAGACGGTGAGCCGGGGCGCCAGCTCGAAGCCCTCTGCCTCGGTCACGGCCCGCAGGCGGTCCAGCGCCGGCCAGGGGCGCTCGGGGTTGACGTGGTCCGGAGTGACCGGGGAGACCCCGCCCCAGTCGTCGATGCCGGCGGCCAGCAACCCGCCGAAGTCCTCGGACAGGTTTGGGGGGGCCTGCAGGTGGACGTCCGGCGGCAGGAGCAGCCGGGCGGCGGCGATGCTCCAGCGGAACTCCTCCGGCGGGCAGGCCGGGGCGTTCCACATGGCCGTGTCCGCCTTGGGCAGGAAGTTCTGGACGATCACCTCCTGCACCTGGCCGTGGCGGCGATGGGAGGCGGCGATGGCCTCCAGGGCTTCGATCCTGTCGGCCCGGCTCTCGCCGATGCCGACGAGGATCCCGGTGGTGAAGGGGATGGCCAGCTCCCCGGCCGCCTCCAGGGTGGCCAGGCGGCGGGCCGGGACCTTGTCGGGGGCGCCCCGGTGGGCCGCCAGACCCGGGTTCAGCGATTCCAGCATCATCCCCTGGGACGCGGAGACCTCCCGCAGACGGGCCAGCTCGGCGCCGGAGAGGGCGCCCGCATTGGCGTGGGGGAGCAGGCCGGTCTCAGCCAGGACCAGGGCGCACATGGCGACCAGGTAGTCGACGGTCGAGGCGTAGCCGTGGCCGGCGAGCCAGTCCCTGGCCGCCGGATAGCGGTCCTCCGGCGCCTCGCCGAGGGTGAAGAGGGCCTCGTGGCAGCCGGCCGTCGCGCCCGCAGTGGCGATGGCCACCACGTCCTCCGGGGACAGATAGGGCGACGCCACCCGTGCCGGTGCGGTGGCGAACGTGCAGTAGCCGCAGCGGTCG
>JALYYN010000065.1 GCA_030946525.1 Actinomycetota bacterium
GCTGGCGGGGACCCCCTCGGGCGACGTCCAGGTCGTCGCCATCGCGCCGGGCGGGACGGCTCGATCCGTGTTCCACTTCGCCGGCACCGCGCCCCAGCCGTTGATGACCACGCTCGACCGCCGGACCCAGGAGGCGGCCGAGGCGGCGCTGGCCGGGGTGACCCAGCCGGCGGCCATCGTCGCCGTCGACGCCACCTCCGGGGACGTGAAGGCGGTGGTCAGCCGCCCGCTCGACCAGCCCTTCGACCGGGCCCTCGCCGGCCAGTACCCACCCGGGTCCACGTTCAAGGTGGTGACCACCGCTGCCCTCCTGGCCGCCGGCGCCCGGCCCGACACGCCGGTGGCCTGCCCGCCCCAGGCCACCATCGGCGGCCAGCAGTTCGTGAACTTCGAGGGAGAGGCCCTCGGCGCCACCACCCTGCGGACCGCCTTCGCCCAGTCCTGCAACACCGCGTACGTGGCCTTGGCCGCCACCCTGTCGAACGCGGCACTGGGGGCGGCGGCCGCCAACTTCGGCTTCGGCGCGTCCTACGACCTCGGCCTGCCCACCGCGGGCGGCCAGTTCCCCGAGCCCAAGGACGTCGCCGAGCGGGCGTCCGCCGCCATCGGGCAGGGCCGGGTGGTCGCCAGTCCGGTGCAGATGGCGACGGTGGCCGGGGCGGTGGCGTCGGGCGCGTGGCGGCCGCCCCGGCTGCTCGCCGACAACCCGCCGGGCCAGGCTGTCCCGCTCGACCCGGCGACGGACGCCACCCTGAAGGATCTGACCGCCGAGGTGGTGCGGACCGGCACGGGCACGGCGGCCGCGGTGCCGGGGCCGACCGTGGCGGGGAAGACGGGCACGGCCGAGTTCGGAGGCGCCACGCCCCAGCTCACCCACGCCTGGTTCATCGGCTACCGCGGCGCCCTGGCCTTCTCGATCGTGGTCGAGGGCGGCGGCGTGGGCGGCCGGGTCGCCGCCCCCCTGGCCGCCAAGTTCCTCACCGCCGTCGGGTAGGTGCGCCCCAACCCGCTCCCTCCCCCGAACCGGTGACGCTGCGGGGCGCCAGAGCCCGCCAGGTGTCACCGGTTCGGGCTCGGGGGCGGGGGCGGTCGTAGGATTCGCCGGTCATGCTGAACCTCCCGCCGGGCCAGGACGGCGTCCTGCCCAGCCAGTACCTGGCCCGGGCCGTCGACGCCGGGGTGATCTCGGCCGGCGGCTTCACCATCCCCCGGGAGAACATCCAGCCCGCCAGCCTGGATCTGCGCCTGGGCGAGGTCGCCTACCGCATCAGGTGCAGCTTCCTGCCCGGCCGCCACTCGGTCGAGCGGCGGGTGAAGGACTACGTGATCGACGAGCTCGACCTTCACCGGGAGGGGGCGGTGCTCGAGACCAACCGGCCCTACCTGATCCCGCTGAAGGAGCGCCTGGCCCTGCCGCCGGGCGTGCGGGGCAAGGCCAACCCCAAGAGCTCGACCGGCCGGCTCGACGTCTTCACCCGGGTGATCACCGACGGCAGCGACCGTTTCGACGAGATCGGCGACGGCTACCACGGCAACCTGTACCTCGAGGTCGTTCCCCTCTCCTTCGCCATCCGGGTGCGCGAGGATCTGGCCCTCAACCAGCTCCGCCTGTCGGTCGGCCGGCCCGAGCTCTCCGACGATGCGGTGCGGGCGTTCCACCGTGACCAGCCCCTGCTGTTCGACGGCGGCGCGCCCGTCGCCGAGGACGACCTGGCCCTGTCCAACGGCCTGTTCCTCAGCCTGGACCTCCGTGGGGACGCGTCGGGGCGGGTGGGCTACCGGGCCCGCGACAACGCGCCCCTGCTGGACATGACCCGCGCCGCCGCCCTGGAGCCCGATGCCTACTGGGAGCACGTCCGGGGCGAGGAGGGCGACCGGGTGGTGCTCACGCCCCAGCGGTTCTACCTGCTGATGTCGGAGGAGGCGGTGACCATCCCGCCCACCCTGGCCGCCGAGATGATGGCCTACGACCCCACCAGCGGCGAGCTGCGCACCCACTACGCCGGGTTCTTCGACCCGGGCTTCGGCTACGACGAGGACGGCCGGTTCCGTGGTTCCCGGGCCGCCCTGGAGGTGCGGGCCCACGACGTGCCGTTCATGATCGAGCACGGCCAGCGGGTGTGCAAGCTCACCTTCGAGCGCATGCTCGAGGAGCCTGCGTCGCTCTACGGGCGGGGGATCGGCTCGTCGTACCAGCAGCAGGCGGAGACCCTGGGCAAGCACTTCCTATCCCGCGGGTCCGGCGACTGAGCCCGGATTCCTGCCCCCGATGGGGGATCAGGGCGCCAGGGGCACCCATGCGAACGTCGAGCTCACCCGCTGGAGATCGGTGCCCTCGCAGCCGGTGGACCACACGCTGACGGTCACCGTGTAGGGCCGGGCGACGGCGTAGTGGTGGCCCGGGGGTGGGATCCGGGAGCTGGCGGAGATCAGGCTCGAGCTCGACCGCGGCCAGCCGTTCGCCAGTTGGATACAGCCCAGGGGATGTCCGGCGAGGGTCTGCACGGGTGTCCCGTCGCCCCAGTCGACGCTGAAGCCGGCGATGTAGCCGTCGGGATCGGTCGCCTCCCCGAAGGCCACGGCCAGGGTGCGGTCCGACGTCTAGGCGCCCATTCGCCCGTCGTCCGCGTACAGCTGCGGCAGCGTCGGGCCCTGCGCAGTGGAACGACCGGCGCCGATGTCGACGAAGCCGTAGAGGACGGCGGAGACACCCGGGCTCAGGCACAACGACGCGCTCTGGAAGAGGAACTCGATGCGGCCTCCCCGTTTGAACACCTGGGTGGTCTCGGCGCGCGGGGCCCCCGTCGTGGGGCTGGCGCAGCCTTCGGGTCGGTTTCCGAAGTCGCCTGGGAGCACTCGTTGTCACCGGCGAGGGGGTACATCCGCGCCCCGGGAGGTGGTCGGGGTCGTGCCGGCTCGGGCGGCCACCCCCGGTCACGGACGGTGCTGGAGCTGGACCCGCACCCCGAAGCGGCTCCCGCCGGTCCCCCGCAGCTGCGCCTCCACGGGGTCGAGGGTGTCGGGGACGTCGTAGATCAGCACCAGGCCGACGGTGAGGTCCGGATTGATGTTGAGCTGCGAGAGGCTCCGGCCACCGTTGTCGGCCAGCGACTGGCTCAGCGCCAGGTCGGGCCCGTACGTCTTCGATTGGGCGTCGAGGAGGTACTGGAACTGCGCCAGCAGGTTGGCCGGCCCGCCGCTGGTGTTGTGGGCGCTGAGGCGCAGCTGGCAGAACTTGCCTTCGGCGGTGCGGGTGGCGCCGCCGACCTGGAGCTCCTTGGCCCCGCAGGTGAGGTCCGTGACGGTGAACGTGATCTGGCCGTCCCTCACCGCCTCGCCGAGCATGGGCTCGGCGGTCGGGGCGGTGGACCCGGTGGCGCCGATGACCACCGTCGGATCCGTCGTGGGCTTTCGCGCCGGCCGGGACAGCACGAAGCCGGCGCCGACGAGGCCGAGGAGGAGGGCGGCGGCGAGCATCAGGATGCCCCGGCGCCGTGGCGGCGGAGGCTGTCCGCCGACACAGATGGGGCACTTGAAGCCGACCGGCGTGCGGGTCATGCAGTTGGGGCAGATCCCGGCGCCGCAGCCGGCGCAGGCCAGCCTGGTGGGGGTCCCGTCCTGCCGGCAGGTGAGCTCGTCCGCCGTCAATCAGCCTCCGCATCGGCTCGACTGGTGCAGTGGTGTCGGGCGGGAGGCGCGGAAACCGTGGCGCTCGGGGCCGCAGGCCCTCCAGGTACGTCACCGAGCCCGTTCCCCGCCGCCACCGTCCCAGCCTCCCACCTCGACGGGGTCCGGGCACGGAGAATTTTCCTCCGCGCCGACCAGCCACCCGGACGCAGGCGGTTCTCTCACGTCGGGCGACCACGCCACCCCGATGCCCAGGACGCACAGCCGAAGGCGCTCGACATCGAAGGCCAGAGCTTGAGGAGGGACCGCTCCCTGCTGGTTGCCGACCCGGGCCAATCCTTACGGAGAGCGGACACTTCGGCGGAATCGGGTTGGCCGACCGCCCGGAACGGGAAGGTGACGGCCATGCGATCGAGATCAACGCGCGGCGGCGAGTCCCGCCAGGCGTGGTCGGCATTGCGGAGCCGGTCGTGATCAGCGTGCTCGGACCGCGCCGACGGTCAGGCGCCGCCCCGCTCGCCTGCTTCCTCCTCGTCGTCTCCTTGCTGGCGGCCGCCTGCGGCGGAGGCCCGAAGGTTGCCAACCCGCTGCCCACCGCGCCGGAGCCGGCCGTCTCACCCGCCCCCCAGCCACAGCTTCCCGGCACCGTCGTGCCGCTGGCCGGCGCCCCGGAGGGGATCGCCATCGTGCGCTCAGGGACGGTGGCCGTGGCGGTACGCGATCCCAACCAGGTGGTGCTGTTCGACCTGGCCAGGCCCACGCAGCGACGGACCGTCGCCCTCACCGGCTCGGCCCGACACCTGTTCCTGGGCGGCCCGGACGGTCCGTTGCTCATCCCCCAGGAGTCCGACGACCATTTCGTGGCCCTGAGCCTGCCGGACGGCCGGGTGCTGGAGTCGGTTGCCGTGGGTCGCCAGCCCCACGACAGCATCGCCGTCGGGCCCGATACCGTCTTCGTGGCCGACGAGCTGGCCGATACCATCCACATCGTCCGCAACGGGGCCGTCACCCGGGTGGTCGGCGCGCCACTCCAGCCCGGCGGCATGGCGTCGGCGCCCGACGGCTCGGTCATGGTGACCGTCGGGGTCAGGGGCCGGCGCATCACCGCCTACCGACCCGACGGCACGACACTCGGCACCGCCAACTGTGGCGTCGGCCCCACCCATGCCGTCACCGGTAGCGACGGCCTCTACTGGGTCGTCGACACCAACGGCGGCGCCATCCTCGGCTTCCGCGTCGACGACCACGGCCCCCACCAGGTGGTCCGCATCCCCGTGGGGGCCAGACCCTACGGCATCGCCTACGACGAGCGGCGTTCCACGCTCTGGGTCACCCTGACCGCCACCGACCAGGTGGTCGGCATCCATCTCAAGGCCACCACGGTGACGTCGCGCACCACCTACAACACCGTCCAGCAGCCCAACACGGTGGCCGTCGACGACGCCAGCGGCGAGATCGTCGTCACCGGGTCGACGCCGCAGGGCTCGCTCCAGTTCATCCCGCTGGGGCAGCGTCCTCCCGGGCCGGGGGCGTGACCGGGGATCGATGACCCTGCCACTCTGCCGCGCTCCACCGCCGACGCCTCCGCCCTCAGGCCGGGGGGATGCCGAGCAGGTGGCGCCGGATGGCCGGAGCGGTCAGTCGGGCAGGCACGGGCCGGTGCTGACCGTCGCGCCCCGGGGCCGGGCCAGCACGGTGGCGAGGTCCTCGCTGGCGATGGCGAAGGCGGTCGTCGGCCGGCGGATGGCGGTGGCGAAGGTCACCCCGACGACCTGGCCGG
>JALYYN010000085.1 GCA_030946525.1 Actinomycetota bacterium
TCTCAGTTCGGATTGGGGTCTGCAACTCGACCCCATGAAGTCGGAGTCGCTAGTAATCGCAGATCAGCAACGCTGCGGTGAATACGTTCCCGGGCCTTGTACACACCGCCCGTCAAGTCACGAAAGTTGGTAACACCCGAAGCCGGTGGCCTAACCGCAAGGAGGGAGCCGTCGAAGGTGGGATCAGCGATTGGGGTGAAGTCGTAACAAGGTAGCCGTACCGGAAGGTGCGGCTGGATCACCTCCTTTCTAAGGAGTCAACTGACCGACCACTGTCTCATTCAGAGGCACGAGGTCGGCGACTCCCACGTTGATCACTGCGTCATCGAAGTGCAGTTTGCTTCGATGAGACCATGGGACTCAAGGCCTGAGGCCGGGTCCCGGACGTTTGGATAGTCTCTCTGTTCCGTTTTCCGGGTGCGCTGACGCGCATCCGTGACGACAAGGAAGCGTCCCGTAGGGGGCGCCTTTCGTCGTCTCTGTGGCTACTTGAGAATTTCAGAGCGAGCACGAGCATCTTTAATTCTCCAAGCTACAAAGAGCCAACGGTGGATGCCTTGGCGCGTGAAGCCGATGAAGGACGTGGGTGGCTGCGAAAAGCTACGGGGAGCTGCCGACCAAGCTTCGATCCGTAGATATCCGAATGGGGAAACCCAGCACCCGTCATGGGGTGTTACTCCTGCCTGAATATATAGGGCAGGTAGAGGGAACCGGGTGAACTGAAACATCTCAGTAACCCGAGGAAAGTAAAACAACTGTGACTCCCTGAGTAGCGGCGAGCGAAACGGGATCAGCCCAAACCGACCTGGTGGAATAGCCTGGTGGCGTTGCCAGTTCGGGGTTGCGGGACCTGAAGGAAGGGGCACCAGACCCTTTACTCGAGTTACAAAACTGATGCCTAGCGGAAGCGTTTTGGAAAGGCGTGCCGTAGTGGGTAATAGCCCCGTACGCGAAAGGTAATCAGTCTCGATCAGTGTTCCCAAGTAGCGCCGGACCCGAGAAATCCGGCGTGAATCTGCGAGGACCACCTCGTAAGGCTAAGTACTTTCACGCGACCGATAGTGAACTAGTACCGTGAGGGAAAGGTGAAAAGTACCCCGGGAGGGGAGTGAAATAGTACCTGAAACCGTTGGCTTACAAACAGTCAGAGCGTCGTTCCCGGGTAACCGGGAGCCGTGATGGCGTGCCTTTTGAAGAATGAGCCGGCGAGTTACCGTTAGTGGCAAGGTTAACCCGTGAGGGGGAGCCGGAGCGAAAGCGAGTCTGAACAGGGCGTTCAGTCGCTAGCGGTAGACCCGAAGCCGAGTGATCTTGCCATGGGCAGGTTGAAGCGGGGGTAAGACCCCGTGGAGGACCGAACCCACCATGGTTGAAAACATGGGGGATGACCTGTGGTAAGGGGTGAAAGGCCAAGCAAACTCGGTGATAGCTGGTTCTCCCCGAAATGCATTTAGGTGCAGCGTCGGGTGATCAGCGTTGGAGGTAGAGCACTGAATGGGTTAGGGGGCCTACAAGCTTACCGACCCCAATCAAACTCCGAATGCCAACGCTTCAATAGCCCGGCAGTGAGACCATGGGGGATGAGCTTCATGGTCGAGAGGGAAACAGCCCAGACCGCCAGCTAAGGCCCCTAATTCTAGGCTAAGTGGAAAACGATGTGGGATTGCACAGACAGCCAGGAGGTTGGCTTAGAAGCAGCCACCCTTGAAAGAGTGCGTAATAGCTCACTGGTCGAGTGGTCCTGCGCGGACAATGAAACGGGGCTCAAGCCTAGAGCCGAAGCTGCGGATTTCTTTGCTCTCGATTCTTTCGAGAGTCAGTGCAGAGGAGTGGTAGGGGAGCGTCGAACGTGCAGCGAAGCGGCCGCAGAAGCGGTCGTGGAGCGCGTTCGAGAGCGAATGCCGGCATGAGTAGCGAAAGAGGAGTGAGAAACTCCTCCGCCGAATGCCCAAGGGTTCCTGGGGAAGGCTAATCCGCCCAGGGTGAGTCGGGAGCTAAGGCGAGGCCGACAGGCGTAGTCGATGCACAACTGGTTGATATTCCAGTACCACCGTGTCCGCGCCCATTCCAAGACGGAATTGCTAAGGGGCTGCTCCTTCGGGAGCGAACCGACCCATTCCGTGGCGGACAGCGACGGGGAGACGCAGGAGGGTAGATCATCCCGGGCGTTGGTTGTCCCGGGGTAAGCGTGTAGGGAGAGGCCTAGGCAAATCCGGGCCTCATACATCCTGAGACGTGATGCCGAGCCGATACAGGCGAAGTGATTGATCCCATGCTGCCGAGAAAAGCCTCTAGCGAGCTGACACGGTGCCCGTACCCCAAACCGACGCAGGTGGGCAGGTAGAGAATACCAAGGCGATCGGGAGAACAGTGGTTAAGGAACTCGGCAAAATACCTCCGTAACTTCGGGAGAAGGAGGGCCTCATAAGGGTGAAGCACTTCGCGTGCCGAGCTCGAAGAGGTCGCAGAGAGCAGGGTGAAGCGACTGTTTACTAAAAACACAGCAGCGTGCGAAGTCGCAAGACGATGTATACGCTGTGACGCCTGCCCGGTGCTGGAAGGTTACGGGGAAGGGTTAGTCCGCAAGGGCGAAGCTCTGAACCTAAGCCCCAGTAAACGGCGGCCGTAACTATAACGGTGGAGTTTCAACTCAGGCCGTTATAAAACTTGGCTATATGCTGGAACGTCCCGTGTATCTCGCGCTACCAGTTCGTTGTCACACCCTCTTCGTAGGATGTGGGGATGAGCGGTGATAATGCGGCGAGTGGGGAAAATCAGCAGGAAACCGCAAGACCGAGACTCGATCCGATGTGGATTGTCGGGTTCGTCGACGGAGAGGGTTGCTTCTCCGTTTCCGTTCACCGGAATCCGCTCGTTCGTCAGACCCGTGGGTGGCAGTTGCAGCCCACATTCCAGGTCTACCAACACGAACGGTATCGAGACGTGCTCGAAGACGTGATCTCGTTCTTCGGCTGTGGGCGCATCCGCGCCAAGGGCCCGAAGAGCAGCGTGTTGACCTACGCCGTCGACTCGCTGCGAGATCTTGAGGAAGGCATCCTCCCGTTCTTCGAAGCGCACCAGCTCGTCGTGAAGGCAGCCGATTTCCGGCTGTTCGCAACGATCGTCCGATCGATGCGACGGAAAGAGCACCTCACGCCGGCCGGATTCGAGCGGGTTGCACGCCTGGCCTACGCGATGAACGCGCAGGGCAAGCAACGCAGCCGGCCGCTCGCGATGGTCCTTGCGGGATCCTCAGAGACTGCACGCCGAGCACCGTCCTTGAACGAGGCGGTGAAGATACAGTCCGATCCTCATGGCGACATGAGGAGCCAGGCAGAAATGCCCTGGCCTTCCGATGCGGCAGATGGCCGGATCGGAAGTAACAAGAATGCCTAAGGTAGCGAAATTCCTTGTCGGGTAAGTTCCGACCTGCACGAATGGCGTAACGACTTCACTACTGTCTCAACCACTGACCCGGCGAAATTGAAGTCCGAGTAAAGATGC
>JALYYN010000094.1 GCA_030946525.1 Actinomycetota bacterium
ACCTGCTCCCACTCCAGGATGTCGGCCCGCTTCATCAGCTCGGTGTCGAGGGAGATCGACCCGGCGTAGTCCAGCTCGGCCCCGGTGACCGTGGCGCGGTGGATCTTCGACTTCGTCATGCGGCGGCGCATCACGGCTCCAGGTTGTCGATGAGGCGGACGCTGCCCACCCTGGCGGCGATCACCAGGCGGACGTCGCCGGCCAGGGTGGCGAGCGCCTCGAAGGTGGCGGCGTCGACGGCCTCGGCGTAGTCGAGGGTGACAAGGGGCTCGGTCCGCACGACCGCGGCCATGAGGGCGGCGACGTGGCCGGGCTCGTAGGCCGGGTCGCAGCGCCCGGCGGTCACCGCCGTCGCCCCGGTGCGCAGGGCCCGGTCCAGGACGGTGGCCGCCGCCCGTTCGGCCGGTGAGAGCCGGGCGTTGCGGCTCGACATGGCCAGCCCGTCGGCCTCGCGCACGGTCGGGCAGGCGACCACGTCGACCGGGAACGACAGGTCGGCGGCCAGGCGGCGGACGACGGCGACCTGCTGGGCGTCCTTCTCCCCGAAGTACGCCCGACACGGCCCGGCCAGGTTGAGGAGCTTGGCCACGACGGTGGCCACCCCGTCGAAGTGGCCGGGGCGGCTGGCCCCCTCCAGCGTGGTGGCCAGGACGCCACCCACCCGGACACCGACGACCGGCGGGCCGCCGGGATAGACGTCGTCGACCGGGGGGGCGAACACCACGGCGGCGCCGGCGGCGGCGGCCACCTCGACGTCGTGGTCCGGATCCCGGGGGTAGCCGGCGAGGTCTTCGCCTGCGCCGAACTGGAGCGGGTTCACGAACACCGTGACCGCGGTCACGTCGCACTCGGCGGCCGACCGGCGGACCAGGGAGGCGTGGCCCTCGTGGAGGGCGCCCATGGTGGGGACCAGTCCGACGGTGGCACCCGCGGCGCGAGCCGCGTCCAGCTCCTTGCGGAGCTGGTCACCCCGATCGAGCACTCTCACAGCGGGACCTCGCAGGTGTTCGTTCCGGCCCCGGACGGGTGCCGTTCGACCCTCCCACTGTACCGGCGGGGAGGGCGCCGAGCGGCGGCCGGGGCTAGGGGCGGCTGCCCTCCGCGATGACCGCGTGCTGCACCGGCGCCTCCGGCGGCTGGACGGCGGCCGAGTAGAGGGCGTTGGCGGCATGGGCGGCGAGGAGAGGCATGGCGGCGCGGGCCAGGGAATCGGCGACCGCGCCGTCGACGTAGAGCCAGCCCTCGCCCAGGCCCTGGTGGAGGCTGAAGGGGACGAGGTAGCCGCCCGCGGCCGATCCGGCCTCGGGCTCGTCCTGCTCGGCCAGGTGGGCCTCGATCCGCTCGGCCGCCGCCGCCGCAGCCGCGGCCACGTCGGTGGCGTCGGCCGAGGTCGACAGGTGGAGCAGCCAGTTCCGGGGCTCGGCCCCGCCCGGCGGCCGGACGTGGAGGCCGACGACGGCCAGCGGCGTGGGCACCAGCGCCACCGCGGCACCCAGGATGCGCTGGAGCATGACGTCGAACGGCTCGTAGGGGTGCAGGGAGACCGCGGTCTCGTTCAGCAGGAGGAGGACCTGGCGGTAGCGGTCGAGGTCGATCAACTCCTCGTAGGCCTTCAGGGCGGTGCGCACCGCGGCGTAGAGGCGATTGGTGGTGAGCTCGGTCTTGGGGAGATAGCCGTCGATGTCGTAGTCGTCGATCGTCGCCCGCTCGGGGGCGACGCCGGGCTGGCCGGTGCGCAGCAGGATGCGGACGTAGCGGTTGCCCAGGTCGTCGCGGATGGCGCGGCAGGCGTCGAGGCCGGCGGTGTCGGTCTCCATGACCACGTCGAGGAGGATGACGGCGATGCCCGGGTCGGACCGCATGGCGTCGACCGCGGCGGCGCCGGTGGTGGCGACGGTCAGCTCGACGGGACGGCCGCTGTGGTGCATGCCCCGCAGGCTCAGCCGGGTGACGGCGGCGACGTCGGGCTCGTCGTCGACGACGAGGACCCGCAGCGGCATGGCGGCCTGCTGAGCGGGGACCAGGGCCTGAGCGGCCCCCTGAGCGGGGACCAGCGGCATGGCGGCCTGCTGGGCGGGCGGCGCGGCATCGGGGTTCATGGCTGCTCCTCGGCGTCGGGCGTGCGGGGGAAGCGGAGGCGGACCGAGGTGCCCAGGCCCGGCCGGGAGCGGATCTCGGCCGAACCGTGCATGCCGTCGGTGACCAGGTTGTTGACCACGGCCAACCCGAGGCCGGTGCCGCCCTGGGCCCGGCCGGTGGTGAAGAACGGCTCCCACACCCGCTCGAGGCTCTCGGGCGGGATCCCCCGGCCGAAGTCCCGGACGGTCACGTCGAGGTGCCCGTCGTCGCCGCCCAGCACGATGTCGACACTGCCCCCGGTTGCCGGGGGGTAGGCGTAGCGCTCGACGTTGGAGAGCAGGTTGAGCAGGGCCTCGGCCAGGCAGCCCGGGTTGCCGACCCACGGCACCTTGCTGTCCCGCCGCTCGTCGCGCACGTCGATGGTGAGCCCGGCGGCCTGGGCCTTGGGGGCGAAGAGGGCGAGCACGTCGTCGACCACCGCGATGAGGTCGACGTTCTCCACCACGACCACGGCCTGGCTGGTCGAGAGGCTCTTGAACCGCTCCACCAGCCGGCTGGCCCGCTCCAGGTTGGACGAGATCAGCTCGGCCGCGTCCATGGCGTCCTGGATCGGCCCGGTGATGGGGCCGGCGTCGCAGACCAGGGCGGCCAGGTCCTGGGCCAGGATGCTGGCTGCGGTGGTGATGATGCCGAGCGGGGTGTTGATCTCATGGGCGACGCCGGCGACCAGTTGAGCCAGCGACCGGTACCGCCCGGCGTGGAGCTGGACCTGCAGGGCGTGGTCCTGGACCGTCTCGACGAAGAGCCGCTCCTGGGTGATGCGCAGCTGGGTGCCGATGCCGGAGAGCAGGGCGGCGGTGGCCTCGGGGACGTCGGCGATGAAACCCAGGAACGCAGGACGGCTGAGGACGAAGAACTCGCAGGCCTCGCCGGCGACCACCATGGCCGAGCGGGGGGCGGGGTCGAGGAGGCCGGGCTCGCCGAAGGAGCCACCCGGGCCCCGCTCCCCCAGCTCCACCATCGACCCGTCGCCGCCGGGGCGGCTGATTGTCACCTGCCCCGAGAGGACCACGTACAGGCCGTCGGAGTCGTCGCCCGGCCGGCACACCACCTCGCCGGCCACGGCGTGGCGGAGCTCACCCCGGGCGGCCAACCGGGCGAGCTGGTCGTCGTCGAGGCTGCGGAAGGGGTCCGCGATCCGAAGCTGGTCCACCGGCGGCGACATTAGAGGGGACCGAGCCGGCGCACGTCGCCCTCGGCCAGATCGGCCAGGGGCGCCAGCACGAACCGCCGCTGCCACATCCGGGGGTGGGGCACGGTCAGGTCGGGTTCGTCGACTCGCAGGTCGCCCACCAGGAGGACGTCGACGTCGAGGGTGCGCGGCCCGTCCTTCTCATGGCGCACCCGGCCCGCCGCCTCTTCCAGCCGGCGGCCGAGCTCCAGGAGGTCCCGAGGCAACAGGTCGGTGTCGAGGGCGACGACCAGGTTGAGGTAGGACTGCTGGGCGGCCGGGCCGCCCAGCGGCTCGGTCTCGTAGACGGGCGACGTGGCCACCACGTCGGGCAGGGCGGCGACCGCGGCGCGCAGGTGGGCCCGGCTGTCGCCCAGGTTCGAGCCCAGCCCGAGGTAGGCCCTCATCGACCGTGTAGACGTGTGGCTATGGAGTGGAATTCTGCACGCTCGGCCGCTCCAACGTGATGCTGACCGCCGCCGAGGCCAGGTCGACGGGCACCGGGGGCCGCAGCTTGCGGACGGTGACGGTCACGCCGTTGATACGGGTGTCGAGGGCGAGCACGTCGTCGGCGATGCGCCGGGCCAGCCGTTCGAGAAGCCGGTGGTGCTCGGCGGTGACCACCCGCTCGGCGGCGACGGCTACCGCTCCGTAGTCGACCGTGTCGGCCAGCTCGTCGCTCCTGCCCGCCGCGGACAGGTCGGCGGCCAGGTCCACATCGACCTCGAAGGGCTGGGCCCGGTCCTGCTCCTCGGCCAGGGCGCCGTGGGTGCCCATGGCCCGCAGGCCCCGGAGCCGGATCAGCCCCTGCGGCAGGTTCAGGGGGCCCCGAGCGCCAGGGCCATGGCCACCAGCTCGCGGCCGGGCGGCCCCATCTGCCGGGAGTTGATCTGCTCGACGATGGCGATGGCCTGGGCGGGGACGGGCACCAGGCCGGCGTAGAGCAGATAGCCGGCGACCACGCCGAGGAGGCGGTCGCTCAGTTCCTCCTGGTGGAGCAGCACCTTCTCCTCCTTGGCGACCCATCCGGCCATCTTGGGATACAGCTCGGCCAGCACCGGATGGGCGTCCTCGTGGGGGCGGAGCGGCACGTGCTCCCAGGCCACCCCCAGCTCGTCGTAGGCGTGGAGATTGTGGGGCGAGGCCAGCAGGGAGACGACCCGGGCGAAGCCCTGCTCCCGGATCCAGATGATCTCCTCCTGGCGGCGGACGGGGCGGTGGGCCCTGGAGTACCCGCCGGGGCGCTCGCTGACGGCGATGCGGTCCTTGATGATCCAGGCGAAGTTCCGGGGCGGGATGCCCGACGCCCATTTGCCTTTCATGCGCCGGTCCCACCGGCCGGGCCGGCCCCCGCGGCGGTGAGCAGGCGGGCAGCGGCGACCGTCTCGGCGACGTCGTGGACCCGGACCATGGCCGCGCCCTGGTCGAGGGCCCATACGGCAGTGGCCACCGAGGCCTCGACCCGGTCGGCGGGCAGGGCGGGATGCCCGTCCGACGAGGCGGTCAGGCGGCCGAGAAAGGACTTGCGGCTGGTGCCGACCATCACCGGGAAGCCGGTGGCGACCAGCTCCGACAGCCGGCGCAACAGGGTGAGGTTGTGGGCCATGGTCTTGCCGAAGCCGATCCCGGGGTCGATCCAGATCTCCTCCACCCCCGCCTCGGCGGCCGCTGTTGCGCGGGCCACGAGAAAGCGGCGCACGTCGTCCACGACGTCGTCGTAGGAGGGTGCCTGCTGCATGGTGCCGGGCTCGCCCTGCATGTGCATGGCCACCCAGCCCGCCCCGCCGGCGGCGGCCACTGCCGACAGCGAGGCCGAGACGTCGTTGACGAGCGTGGCCCCGGCGGCGAGGGCGGCCTCGGCCACCGCGGCCTTGCGGGTGTCGATCGAGACCCGCACGCGGGATGCGAGGGCCTCGACCACGGGCACGACCCGGCGCAGCTCCTCGTCCACCGGCACCGGCTCGGCGCCGGGACGGGTGCTCTCGCCACCGACGTCGACCACGTCGGCCCCCTCGTCCGCCATGGCCAGCCCGTGAGCCACTGCGGCGGCAGGATCCAGCCACCGCCCACCGTCGGAGAACGAATCGGGCGTGACGTTGAGCACACCCATCACCAACGGTCGCACGACCGGAGAGCGTACCGGCACAAGTGCCCGGCGCGGCCGTGAAACGCGACGAAATTCGGCCGCGCGGCGGGGGGGCCTACGCTGGGCGTACGGCTGACGGCGGAAGGGACGTGGGCATGAAAGTCCAGGTAGTGGTGGCGATGATGGTCCTCGGTCTCGGGTTGGCGGCCTGCGGGGGTGGTGGCGAGGCGGCCGACATCGCCTCCACGGGCGACCCGTCGAGCACGGCGGCGACGACCGAGCCGACCACCGCCCTGCTGTCGCCCTCCACCTCGACATCGGCCATGGGCCCGTCGACGTCGGCCGCCCCGACGACCACCACCCGCCGCCCCACCACCACGCGGGCGCCCGCCACCACCGTCCCGACCTCGACGACGATCGGCGCGCCGCCCACGTCCCCACGCTGCGAGGACGTGCCGTTCGCCGTCGAGGTCACCACCGAGCGGGCCACCTACCGGCCCGGGGAGATCATCAGGGGCACCTACACGATGCGCAACACCTCCGGTGCCGCCTGCGTGTACCGCAATGTCAGTTTCATGCAGAGCTTCGAGGACGCGTCCGGGCGGGCCGTGGGCGTGTCCGGCGCCGGTCACACCGACGGCTTCGGCGATTCCGCAGTCGCCGCCGGCGCCACCATCGAAGTCTTCGACCTGGTCTGGGACCAGAAGAACTGCTCCGGCACAGGCGCCTGCGTCCAGGCGCCCCCCGGCGCCTACACGGCCAGCGTCACCTTCATCATGTCCGGCACGCAGCGGCAGGGCTCGAGGACGTTCCAGCTGGTCGCGGCCTGACCGACGCCCGCCAGCTAGGGCCGGCGGCTGTGGATGAACGCCATGGCCTCGGCCCGGGTGGCCGGATTGTCCCGGAACAGGCCGCGGACCGCCGAGGTGACCGTCGTCGTCCCCGGCTTCCGCACCCCCCGCATCGACATGCACAGGTGCTCGGCCTCGATCACGACCAGCACACCGCGAGGCTGGAGCTTGGCCTCGATCTCCTCGGCGATCTGGGAGGTCAGCCGCTCCTGCACCTGGAGCCGACGGGCGTAGGAGTCGACCAGCCGGGCCAGCTTGGACAGGCCGGTGATGCGGCCGTTGGCGTTCGGGATGTAGGCGACATGGGCTCGCCCGACGAACGGGGCGAGGTGGTGCTCGCACATCGAGTACAGCGGCACGTCCTTGACCATGACCATCTCGTCGTGGTCGGCGGCGAAGGTGACGGACAGGTGGTCGGCCGGATCGTCCGACAGCCCGGCGAAGATCTCAGCGTACATGTCGGCCACCCGCACGGGGGTGCGGGCCAGGCCCTCACGGTCGGGGTCCTCGCCGATCGCCTCGAGGATTTCTCGCACCGCCCGCTCGATCCGCGCCTTGTCCGGTACCCCTCCACCACCGGTCAACACGTCACCGCGACCGGCCCACCGGTCACCACGTCACCGTGACCGGCCCACCGGTCACCACGTCACCGCGACCGGCCCACCGGTCACCATTGCCGGGTGGGCATGCCCTTCTCCTTGCGCCAGGCCTCGATGAGCTGGGAACGCCAGACCAGAGCGGCGACCAGCGACAGGCTCCCGGCGGTGGTGGCGGCCACGAGCACGGGGGTGGAACGAGACGTCAGCCCGGCGATGAGCAGTATGGCGCCCACCACGCCGAAGGCGATCGACGCCCGCAGCGCCCCCGGCCAGCTCCGCCAGTCCCGCCCCGGGCCCGGCGGGCGGCTGATCGGCGGCCGGTCGGTCGGGGGACGGTCGGGTGCGGGGGCGGCCACTACGGCGTCCCGAACGGCCGGATGCGGCGGGGCGGGACGGTGACGCCGGGTGAAGGCGCCGCCGGGCGACGGGGGCGCTTGGGCACGTTCGACATGATCGCCATGACCTCGGGCGTGTCCAGGGTCTCCTTCTCCATGAGGGCGTCGGCCAGGCGGTCGAGGGTGTCCCGGTGCTCGATGATGATCTCGGCCGCCTCGGAGTGGGCCTCGTCGATGAGGCGGCGGATCTCGGAGTCGATGTTGGCGGCCACCTGGTCGGAGTAGTTGGCCTGGTGGCCGAACTCGCGGCCCAGGAAGACCTCGCCGTTCTTCTGGCCGAGCTGCTGGGGGCCGATCTCGTCGCTCATGCCGTACTCGGTGACCATGGCCCGGGCGATCTGGGTGGCCCGCTCGATGTCGTTCGAGGCGCCCGTGGTGGGGTCCTCGAAGATGAGCTCCTCGGCCGTGCGCCCGCCCAGCAGCATGGCCAGCTGGTCGCGCAGGGCCGAGCGCGACGTCAGGTACTTGTCCTCGGTCGGCAGAGCGAGGGTCCAGCCCAGGGCCCGGCCCCTGGCGATGATCGAGATCTTGTGGATCGGGTCGGCGTCGGGCAGGGCGTGGCCGACCAGGGCGTGGCCGCCCTCGTGGTAGGCGATGACCCGCTTCTCGGCGTCGGAGATGATGCGGGACTTGCGCTCGGGGCCGGCCATGACCCGGTCGATGGCCTCCTCGAGCTGGGGCATGCCGATCTCGGTGAAACCCCGGCGGGCGGTGAGTAGGGCGGCTTCGTTCATGAGGTTGGCCAGGTCGGCGCCGGTGAAGCCGGGCGTGCGGCGGGCCAGCACGGCGACGTCGACCCCCTTGGCCAGCGGCTTGTCCTTGGCGTGGACGTTGAGGATGGCCCGGCGTCCCTCGAGGTCGGGGCGGTCGACGACGATCTGGCGGTCGAAGCGGCCGGGGCGCAGCAGGGCCGGATCGAGGATGTCGGGGCGATTGGTGGCGGCGATGAGGATGACGCCGACCTTGGTGTCGAAGCCGTCCATCTCGACCAGGAGCTGGTTGAGGGTCTGCTCCCGCTCGTCGTGGCCGCCCCCCATGCCCGCGCCCCGGTGGCGACCGACGGCGTCGATCTCGTCGACGAAGACGATGGCCGGCGCCGAGGCCTTGGCCTGCTCGAAGAGGTCGCGGACCCGGCTGGCGCCCACGCCCACGAACATCTCGACGAAGTC
>JALYYN010000135.1 GCA_030946525.1 Actinomycetota bacterium
CTGCGGGGGGCGTACAACTTCATCGCCTCGCTCGGCCCTGCCGATCGCGTGAACGGGGTGATCTGTGCCAGCGCCGGGAACCACGGCCAGGGCGTGGCCTATACCTGTCGCAGGATGGGCGTGCGCTGCTGGATCGTGCTGCCCCGCACCACGCCCCGCCAGAAGCGCGAGCAGATCGTCGCGTTGGGAGGTCCGGAGGCCGCCGTCGTGGTCGAGGGGCACACCTACGACGAGGCCCACGAGGCGGCGAAGGCGCTGGCCGCCGGCTCGGGTGCGGTGCTCGTGCCACCCTTCGACGATCCGGCCGTCATCGCCGGGCAGGGGACCGTCACCCTGGAGATCCTCGAGCAGCTCGGACGGTCACCCGAGATGATCGTGGTGCCCGCCGGGGGCGGCGGCCTGCTGGCCGGGAGCGCGCTGATCGCGTCGACGTCGACGCCCCGGCCGCGGGTGGTCGGCGTGGAGCCGGCGGGTGCGGCCAGCATGCGGGCCGCGCTCGACGCCGGCGGGCCGGTGACCCTGCCGTCGATCGACACCTTCGTCGACGGCGCCGCGGTGCGGCGGGTGGGCGACCTGACCTTCGCGCTGGCCGATGCCCTGGTCGACGACGTGATCACCGTCGCCGAGGGGAGTGTGTGCACCACCATGCTGGAGCTGTACCAGCGTGACGGGATCATCGCCGAGCCCGCGGGCGCCCTCGCCGTCGCCGCCCTCCGTGACGGGATCGAGGTGGCGCCGGGCTCGACCGTCGTCTGCATCGTCTCGGGCGGGAACAACGACGTCAGCCGCTACGGCGAGGTGGTGGAGCGCTCCCTCGTCCACGAAGGCCTCAAGCACTACTTCCTGGTGGAGTTCCCCCAGGAGCCGGGGGCGCTGCGGGGGTTCCTCGACAACGTGCTCGGCCCGGGCGACGACATCACCCTGTTCGAGTACGTGAAGAAGAACAACCGGGAGACGGGCCCGGCCCTGGTGGGGATCGAGCTGGCCGCCAGGTCCGATCTGGCGCCCCTGCTCGAACGGATGCGCACCAGCGGGCTCGACATCGAGCCGCTCTCGGCCGGTTCGCCCGCCTTCCGCTTCCTCGTCTGACCACCCCCGACCGCTCGCCGGAGCGGAACCAGATGGGGTGTGAGAGCGTTGTAGGAGACGACAGGCACCGGAGAGGACGATGAGCAAGAACACCATCAAGACCTACACGCTGCTGGCGGCGCTGGGCGGGTTGCTCATGCTCATCGGCAGCTTCTTCGGCCAGCAGGGCCTGCTCATCGGCCTGGTGCTGGGCGTGGTGTTCGTCGGCGGGTCGTACTGGTTCTCCGACAAGCTCGCCATCAAGTCCGCCCGGGCCGTCCCCGTCAGCGAGCAGGAGATGCCCGAGTACTACCGGATCGTCCGGGAGCTGACGACGGCGTCGGGCATGCCCATGCCGAAGCTGTACCGCACGCCCGACATGCAGCCCAACGCGTTCGCCACCGGCCGCAACCCGGATCACGCCGCCGTCGCCGTCACCCAGGGGATCCTCAACATCCTGGACTGGGACGAGCTGCGCGGCGTGCTCGCCCACGAGATCAGCCACGTCGGCAACCGGGACATCCTCATCGGCTCGGTGGCCGCTGCCGTCGCCATGGGGATCACCTTCGTCGCCCGCATGGCGATGTGGGGCGCCATGCTGGGGGGCGGTGGCGGTCGCGACGACGACCGCGGCGCCAACCCCATCGCCCTCATCGCCTTCAGTCTTCTCGCGCCTCTGGCCGCAGCGGTGATCCAGATGGCGCTCAGCCGCAGTCGTGAGTATGAGGCGGACCGCACCGGCGCCCGTCTCATCGGCGACGGCGAGCCCCTTGCCCGGGCTCTCGCCAAGCTCGAGCAGGGGGCCAGGGCCATTCCGATGAACGTCGACCCCGCCCAGGCGTCGAAGTTCATCGTGAACCCCCTCAGCGGCCGCAAGGTCCAGTTCGCCAACCTGTTCTCGACCCACCCGCCGCTCGAGGACCGCATCGCCCGCCTCCGTCAGGGCGAGTGGCGCTCCTGAAACCCTGACCGCCGCCGGTCCGACGGCAGGAGATCCCAGAGCCGTTGGCGAAGAAGACGGGGTCGTGTCGCAACGCGTTCGCTCCGCCTTCACGGTGCTGCCCATCGTGATGAGCCTCGTTCTGGGTCTGGCCTGGCAGGCGTCGGCCCAAACCCCGGCGCCTCAGACCGCCGCGCCTGCCACCACGCCGACCACCAACGCGCTCGAGGGCCTGGTCAAGCAGCTGCTGGTGCCCACGACGCTCCCCCCGCCCCGGCCGACCGTCCCGGTGCGCGCTCCTGTGCCGACCACGGTGGCGACGAAGGCCACCGTGGCGGCGACGACCACGACCACCGCGCCGGCGGCCTCACGCGTCATCCCGTCCCAGTTCATCCCCATCATCAACTCGGTGCGTCGCTCCGGCCCCAAGACCGACGCCCAGCTCCTCGACGCCCTCCAGCCACTGGCCGACCTGGGCCTGACCGGCGACGAGGTGGCGATGACGGGGTATGGGCACTTTCCGGTGGCCGGCGCCGCCAACTGGGGGGACGACTGGCTCGAAGCCCGCTTCGGGCCCCCGTTCCACCTCCATCAGGGGACGGACATCTTCGCCCCGCGGGGGACGCCGGTGCGGGCGCCGTTCGCCGGCGTCGTCCGCTACGAGGACGGAGGGCTGGGGGGCAAGTCCGCCTACGTGACCGTGCCCGGCGGGACCTACTACTACATGGCCCACCTCGACAGCTACTCGAAGACCTTCTCGGGCGGGGCGGCGGTGAAGCAGGGTGACATCGTGGGCTACGTCGGCAGCACCGGCGACGCCGCGGGCGGGGCCACCCACTGCCATTTCGAGATCCATCCCAACGGAGGCGCCGCCGTCAACCCCAAGCCCATCCTCGACGGATGGCTGGCCGACGCCATCGGCGGGGCGGCCGCCCTACTGGCCGGCAACAACGTGGGCGTCTCCCGGGCCATCACCAGCGCCGGGGCGCTCCGCCTGTTCCAGGACGACAGTCCGGCGGCCTCGGGCCGCACGGTCGGGCCTCTCCTGTGGGCGTCCAGCGTCAGCGCCGGCGGAGGGACCCTGCGCCTGGCCGAGATCCAGGTTGCCCGGCTGGCCGGTCGGATCGACTGGGACCGCCAGTCCAGCGTCGCCCAGGCCCGGGCCGACGCGCTCCGGAAGGACCAGGACGCGGCATGGGCCATCCTCGGCCCTCTCACCCCCAACATCCTGCTCCCCGCCCTTCGGAACGCCAGCTGAGCTCCGCCGTCAGTCCCTGAAGTTCTTGAACTGGAGGGGGATGCCGAACTCCTCCTCCTTCAGGGCGGCGATGACGTTCTGCAGGTCGTCGCGCTTCTTCCCGGTGACCCGGATCTGGTCGCCCTGGGTCTGCGACGACACGCCCTTGGTGCCCCGGTCCTTGATGAAGCGGTTGATCTCGCGGGCCTTGGTGTCGTCGATGCCGGCGGCGAGGCTCACCGTCTGGCGGACGGCGCCCTTGGCCGCCTCCTCCACCTTGCCGTAGGTGAGGCCCTTCAACGACACGGACCGGCGCACCAGCTTCTCCTCCAGCACCTGGACGAGGGCGCGCAGGCGGTCCTCGGTGGAGGAGTGGAGCTCGATCTCCCCTTCGCTCAGCTCGATGGTGGAGCCGGTGCCCTTGAAGTCGAACCGGGTGGCCACCTCGCGATGGGCCTGGTCGACCGCGTTACGGACCTCCTGGAGGTCGACCTCGGACACGACGTCGAACGTGGGCACACCGAGAGGCTATCGTCGTCCGGCAGTCCTGGGTCGGTGCCCGAGTGGCCAAAGGGAGCTGACTGTAAATCAGCCGGCACAGCCTACGGAGGTTCGAATCCTTCCCG
>JALYYN010000157.1 GCA_030946525.1 Actinomycetota bacterium
GTGCGGGGGAAGCGGCTCTGGGTGAAGGAGTCCGTGTTGCCGGCGGGGTAACCGAGCTGGCCGTGGCTGAGCAGTTGGGGCGACGCCCCCGTGGACTGAAGGGCGGCGGTCTGCACGGTGAGTGTGCCGCCGACCCGGGCGGCGCGCTGGGCGAAGGCCACCAGGGCCTGGGCGCCCGCCCCGTGGGCGGCGAGCACGACCTGGCCCGGCCCGATGGGCGCATTGCCCCCGGAGCGCAGCGTGATGGCCCGGATGGCGGTGGTGCCCGACGGGAGGACCGCCGACGACGCCAGCTGGACGACCGCCTCCATCGCGCCGGCATCGGTCAGCGTCGAGCGACCCCAACGCTGTGAGTAGAGGGTGACTCCGTCGCCCGCCAGGGGACGGTTGACCGCCCCCAGGGCGACGGCGGACCCGTCGTTCGTCGCCACCTGCCCGCGCCAGTTCAGGCCCTCGCCGAAGGTCGCCCCTCCGGCGGCGTCGAAGCTCAACTGGGTGTGGGCGATCCCCGGCGTGGCCACCAGCTCGCCACGGCTGATCATGGCCCCGACGAGTGCGCCGCCGGCGCCCATGAAGTCGCCGTTGACGGCCACGACGCACTGCACCCGGGCGCACATCGAGCTGGTCGTCTCCGGGCCGGAAGCGGGGCCGGTCAGGACGTCGCTGGACAGCACCGGCCGCAGCCGCGCCGCCACCCCGGGTGCCAGCCGGGCCACGTGGACGTTCTCCGCCGGCTGGTCCTGGCGCAGGGTCAGGTCGTCGACGCCCGGCTCCAACGACTCCCGGGCCACTACCCGGTAGCCGGCCGGAACGGGCCCGTCGGCTGCCTGGGCCGGGAGGATGGCGACCGTGGCCGCGGCGGTGACCGCCAGCGCGCTCGCCATTGCGCCGAATCGGGTGGCTCTTCTCATGCGGTGTCCTCCTCCGGGGACGCGCGTTCGCCACCCGACTCCAACCCCTACCCCATCACTACCCCGGCGGGTGGCCCGCTACACCGCGGGGTCAGGGCCGGGGCGCTGCCGTGGTGACCGTCGTCACCGTCGTGGGGGGGATGAGGAGCAGCAGCCGCAGCACGTCGACGGGCAGCCGCGCCCGCACGTCGGCGGGCAGGGTCATCAGCAGGTCGAGCGGGAGGCGGGCCAGGGCGTCGCCCGGCAGGGTCCGCAGCACGTCGGCCGGCAGCCGGACGAGGGCCTCGGTGGGCAGGGTGGCCAGCAGGTCGACCGGCAGGCGGGCGAGGGCGTCGCCGGGCAGGGTCTTGAGGACGTCGAGCGGCAGCCGGGCCAGGGCATCGCCGGGCAGGGTCCGCAGGACGTCGGCCGGGAGGCGGACCAGGACCTCGGCGGGCAGGGTCCGCAGGATGTCCAGAGGCAGGCGGGCGAGGGCGTCGACGCTCAGGGAGCTGACGTCCGCCGGGGGGACCACCCGGGTGGTCGCCGGCTGGGGCGTCGCGGTGGTGGCCGGATGCTGGACCGTGGCGCCGGCGGCCACCCCGGCGCCGGCCTCCGACGTGCCGGTGGAGGCGCCCGCCGAGCCGTGGAGCTGGACCGGTGTCGCCGGGCCGCTGACGCTGACCGACGTCTTGGCCTGGGTGTTCGGCAGCACCTGGGCGGCGGCGGCCAGCGTGACCGCCAACGCCGCCGTCGTGGTGGCCACCGCCACCTTGACCATCTTCCGTACCGGCTTGCGGCCCACCGGCCCGGTTCGACGCGGCTCCGCCGGAGGCGCCCCGCAGCCACTCCCGGGCCCACCGGAGAAGAGCTTGACCAGCTCCTCGGAGGGTCGGGGCGCCAGCCCAGGCCGGGGCGCCCGGACCTCGTGGAGGAAGCGATCGAGGCTGACCAGCTCGTCGCGACCGGTCCCGCCCCCGGCCAGGAGGGCCTCGGCCTCGTCGTCGTCGAACGGCCAGCCGTCGCCGATGCCGTCGCCGATGTCGTCGCCGATGCCCGGGAGGTCGGTCATCGCGCCACCTTCTCGATGTCCAGGCGACGTCGGAGTCCCTCGAGGCCCTTGCGCTGGAGGGACTTCACCGCGGCAACGCTCTTCCCGGTGGCTTCCGCAACCTGGTCGACGCTGAGATCGGCGACAAGTCGGAGCAGCAGGACGCGGCGCTGGTCGGCGGTGAGGCACTCCAGCACCTCACGCATCCGGCAGAGGGCGATGCTGCCCATCGCGTCGTCCTCGGCGTCGCCCCCGGCCAGCGCGTGCAGCGACCCGACGTCGACGCCGGCGGGAACGGGGCGCCGCCCGCTCTGCCGGCGATCGTCGATCAGGCGGCGGTGGGCGATCGTGAAGACCCACGACCGGAACTGCGGCTCCCGGCCCGAGAAGGAGACCAGCCCGACGAACACCCCGAGGAAAACCTCGTTGGCCAGCCCCTCCGGGTCGTTGGCGCCGTTCAACCACAGGTAGCGGCACACCGCAGGCGACAGGGCGCGATAGAGCGACTCGAAAGCCCGGGGCTGTCCCGACTGCGCAGCAGCCAGCAACATGTCGAACGTGGGTTCGACCGGCAGGTGTACCCTCCCTGGGCAGGTGGCAATGAGCACCGGTCTCGGCCCGATCGGTCGCCCAACGGTACCGTCAGTCCGTCGCCGGGCGCTACCGTCACTCCCTCCCCGGCCACTGCAGGGAAAGCGGCGGCGATACGCCCGACGGCAGGTGTCGGGGCCGGAGATCGAGAGGGTCGCGGTCACGCCGACAGCAGCACGTCGTCGCGGATCTCGCCGGAGGCCACCTCTCGCAGCTTGGCCAGGGCGGCCACCTGGATCTGGCGTACCCGCTCGCCGGTGAGGCCCAGGCGCCGGCCGGCCTCGCCGAGACTCAGCACCTCGCCGCCGTCGAGCCCGAAGCGCAGCCGCAGCACCTCGCGCTCCCGGTCGCCGAGCACGCCGAGCAGGCGCTCGGCCTCGCTGCGCCAGATGCTCGCCGCGCCCCTGTCGAACTGCAGGTGGGCCTCGGGGTCGACGACGCGGTCCCCCAGCTCGATCCCTCCGTCCCCGCCCACCGGCTCCGAGAGGGAGCTGGGGACGACTGACCACATCAGCAGCTCCTCCACCCGGGTGGTGCTGACGCCGAGGTGCCCGGCCAGTTCCGTGTTGCTCGGCGACCGCCCGTAGGTGGCGGCGAACTCCGCCGAGGCCATGCTGAGCTCGCGAAGCTGGGCCCAGATGCGGGCCGGCAGCCGGATGGTCCGGCTGTGGTTGGCGATGGCGTCGTTGATGGCCTGGCGGATCCACCACTTGGCGTAGGTGGAGAACTTCCAGCCCGTCCGCCAGTCGAACTTCTCGACGGCGCGGATCAGGCCCAGGTTGCCCTCCTGGATGAGGTCGGCCAGCGGCATGCCCGACGCCTGCCGGCGCTGGGCCAGCGCCACCACCAGGCGGAGGTTGGACTCGACGAAGAGGGCCTTGGCCAGCGCCCCGGCCGCCGCGAGCTGCTCGAGGCTCGCGCGCCGAACGTCGTCACCGGCCTCGGCCTCGGCCATTGCGGCGAGCTCCGCGCAGGCGGCGAGCCCGGCCTCGATGGCCTGGGCCAGCGCTGCCTCCTGGGCCTTGTCCAGCAGCGGGCTGCGACCGATGCCCCTGAGGTACATGCCGACGGTGTCGGTGGTGTCCCCCGCGGGCCGGCGGGTGGCGGTCGTCATACGCGCGGTCTGGCCATGTCGGAGGAGTAATCGCCGGCGGCCGGCGAAACGATCCCCCGGGAGGCGGATTGCCTCCCGCCTCAGCGTCGGAACCTCAGAGCTTCGAGAGCAGGAGCTGCAGGTACAGGCGCAGGCCCGCCGGCGTGAGGTGCACCCCGTCGTCGCCGAAGGCCTCCGGATGGGCGACGCCCAGCGCGTGCCAGTCCAGGAGGACGGCGCCGGGCCGCTTGCGGACGGCTGCGGCGAGGGTGTCGTTGTTGGGTCCCTCCCACGGCCGCGGCACCTTGACGTTCACCACCACGACCCGGGCGTCGCCGAGAATGCCGAGGAGCTCGTCGAACTGCGCGGGGTCGACGACGCCGTTGCTGCCCACTTGCACCAGGACCTCGTCACCGATCCGTCCCTCGTCCCGCAGCGTGCGGGCCGCGGCCAGCGATTCGGGGAACTGGCGACCGACGACCGCGTCGACGACGGCGCCGTCGAAGTCGTGCTCCAGTGACGCCCTGGCCTCCAGGAGCACCGACTCGCCGATGGCGGTGACCCTGGGCGCCAGGGTGGGCGCCGGGACCGCGGCGGCGACCGCGCTCGATCCGGGATCCGGGGGGGCCGCCGGCCCGACGGGCGCCGTCGTCGTGGTCACCTCCGGTCCCGCCACTCCCGTCTGGAGGGCGGCGTCGGCTTCGGCCAGGGGGGCGACCGGGCCGACGGCGGGGAGGGCGAGGTTGGCGACCGGCTGGGCCCGGTAGGGCACGACGAGGGCGGAACCGACGGCCAGGACCGCAAGCGCCGACACCAGTGCCCACCCGGTGGCCGGACGGCCCACACCGGGACGGCGGCGGCGCTCCCCCGCCGCCCGCGCCGCCCACGCCCGGCCCAGCGCGCCGCTGCGCAACGGGCACTCGACGAAGCGGTAGGACAGGGCGGCGAGGGCCAGGGTGATCCCGATGCGCAGGGCGAGGAGCGGCAGGCCGGTGAGAGGGACGTCGCTGTGCGGGCGGGTGAGCATCAGGACCGGCCAGAACCACAGGTACACGGCGTAGGACCGCTGGCCCAGCCACACGAGGGGGCGGGTGCCCAGCACGGTCCCCAGCCACCCGTCGGGGTGGGTGGCCGCGGCGATCAGCACGCCGGCCAGCACGGCGACGGCCAGGAAGCCGCCCCGGTACAGGCCGGCGTCGAACTGGTTGACGGCGACGACGCACACCGCCAGCCCGACGAGCGCCGTCGCCGAGACCAGTTCCAACGCGATCCGCCGCGGTCGGCCCGGCTGCAGGCGCCACCGGGGCGGCCGGCAGGCCAGGGCGGCGCCGATCAGCAGGGCGGCGGCCCGGGTGTCGGTCCCGTAGTAGAGCCGCGACGGGTCCACTGCCGGGTGATACAGCAGGGCCATGAGCCCGGAGGAGCCGGCGGCGAGGGCGAGGATCGGCCACACCAGGCGCCGGGCGTCCCACCGGCGGAGGAGGAGGATCATGACGAGCGGCCACACCACGTAGAACTGGCCTTCGACGGCCAGGCTCCAGAGGTGCTGCAGCACGGGAGGCCGACCCATGGCCCGGAAGTACGACTGGTGCTCGAAGATCAGCCGCCAGTTGCCCACGTAGGCCAGGGCCGAGGCCACGTCGGTCCGGAGCCGGTAGGCCTGGTCGCGTGCCAGCAGGGGGACGGCCACCGATACCGCCACGACGAGCGTGACCAGGGCGGGGAGCAGGCGGCGCGCCCGTCGCCGGAAGAACCGGGCGAGGTCGATCCGGCCGTCCCTCCGCCACTCCCGCACAAGGAGGGCGGTGATGAGGTAGCCGGACAGGACGAAGAAGACGTCGACGCCCAGGAACCCGCCCTGGGCCCATCCGACCCCGGCGTGGTAGGCGAAGACGGCCGCGACTGCGAGGGCGCGCAGCCCGTCGAATGCGGGCACGTAGCGCAGGTGCACGTCGTCAGGGGTGGATGGCGCCGGCGCGGGTTCGGGATCGGGCGCCGGGGCGGGCGCCGGATCGATCACCGCCGCCCCGGACCCGCCCGTCGCCCGCAGCGGCTGGCGGTTGGACCGGTGGACGAGGAGGGTGACGTAGCCGAGGAAGGTGTTGACGAGGAAGAGGTCGACCACGAGGAGAGGGCGCAACGGCGGCAGCAGCCCCAGGAGGAACGTGACGCCGATGGCGGCGAGCAGCCGGGTCAGCACCCGCCGCCGCCGCCGGGGCGGCGTCACCCGGCGCTTCGGCTCGCCCGGACCACCCAGGCCGGCGACCGCGACCTTCCGCAGGGGCATCGCCTCCAACCCGCCGACGAACCCGGCCTCCCGCCCCGACCGCCGCGTCGCGCCCGGGATCCGCCCGGCTGCGAGCGCGACGTGCGCCGGGGCGGCGGCCGCCCCCCGCCGGCGGGCGGCGAACGGCAGGGCGAGGAAGGCCCAGAGAGCGGGGATCAGGAGCAGAGCCAACCGGTACCGCCACGCAGGGCCGACGGCTGTGTGTGCCGTCGGCGGATTGGGGGCAGAAGCTATCACCGGGTCTCGGCGCGGGACAGGGCCGGCCGCCGATGCGGCGCGCCCGGCGGCGGGGCTACCGGCCCTGAACAGCTACCGTGGTCCGGATGTCCGGGCAATGGTCGAGAGCACCGAAGGCGCAGCGGCTGGCCCGCACCGCGTGGGCCTTCGGCACCGCCAGCTCGTGGCGGGCACGGGGCTGGCCCCGGCTCCTGCCCGTGAACGTCACCATCAGCACCAACTTCCGGTGCAACTTCAAGTGCCTCACATGCAACGTCTACGACCGCAAGGTCGTCGAGCTGACGCCGGAGGAGTGGGCGAAGGTCTTCGAGTCGCTCGGGCGGGCGCCGGCGTGGATGACCTTCAGCGGCGGCGAGCCCTTCCTGCGCGGCGAGCTGCCCGACATCATCCTGTCCGCCATCCGCATCTGCCAGCCGGCGGTCGTCAACGTGCCGACCAACGGGTGGTTCACCAAGCGGGTCGTCGCCGGCGTCCAACAGATCTGCAAGGGCGCCCCCGACACCCAGGTCGTCATCAACCTGTCGATGGACCACCACATCCCCGAACGCCACGACGTGATCCGCGGCGCCAAGGGCTCCTACGAACGGCTGATGGACACCCTCGCCGGGCTGCGGGCCCTCAACCTTCCCAACCTCACCGTCGGCATCCACACCGTGGTGTCGAACGAGAACGAGATGGACTTCCCGGCCATCGCCCAGGGCCTGTCCAAGCTGGGCGCCGACTCCTACATCGCCGAGCCGGCCGAGGAGCGGGTCGAGCTGCAGACGCTGGACACCGGCATCACGCCGGGTTCGTCGAGCTTCGGCCGGGCGGCCACCGCCGTGCTGGAAGCCGAGGAGGCGGCCAAGGGGGCCGTCGCCCGCATGGCCCGGACCATCCGCAACGAGTACTACCAGCGGGTCACCCGCTTCCTCGACGGCGACGTGTCGGCCATGCCCGTCTGCCACGCCGGGTTCCTGTCCGTCCACATCGGCGCCGACGGCGACGTGTGGTCGTGCTGCGTGCTGGCGCGGTCGTTCGGCAACCTGCGCGACTACGACTTCGACTTCCGCAAGGCCTGGTTCTCGCCGGCCGCCGAGGAGTTCCGCACCTGGATGCGCGAGCGGCGCTGCGCCTGCCCCCTGGCCAACGCCGCCTACACCAACCTGTTGGCCGAGCCGGCCGCCGCCGCCCGCATCGCCTCCGGCATGGTCAGGGCGCCCAAGCGGATCCCGGTCGTCGCCGCGTCGAGCTCTTGATCCTCTTCACCGGGGCTTCAGGGTTCATCGGCCGCCAACTCGTGTCGGCCCTCCTGGCCGATGGGCGGGAGGTCCGCGCCCTCGTCCGCACCGACGGGGCGGCCAAGCGGGTGCCGCAGGGCGCCGAAGTGGTCCGGGGCGACGTGGCCGACGTCGACAGCCTGCGGGCGGCCGCCGCCGGGGTGGGCCTCGTCTACCACCTGGCCGGCAGCTACCGGGGCTCCGACGAGGAGATCCACGCCGCCCACGTGACGGGCACGTCCAACCTGCTGCACGCCCTCGAGCCGGGGACCCGGCTGGTCTACGTCAGCTCCACGTCGGTCTACGGCTGGGACCAGCGCTGGCCCGCCGACCACGCCAGCCCGCCCGCTCCGGCGTCGGCCTACGGCAAGGCCAAGCTGCACGCCGAGCAGATCGTGCTCGGCTGGGCCGGTATCGAGGCGGTGGTGGCCCGCCCGACGATCACCTACGGCCCCGGCGACGACAAGGGCATGCCGGCCCGGGCCTACAACATGATGCGGCGGGGCGCCCGCTGGTTCCCGGGCGACGGGACCAACCGGATCCACCTCCTCCATGTCGACGACCTGGTCCGGGCCCTGATCCTCCTCGGCGACAAGGGCGACGGCGTCTACGTGCTGGGCGGCCCGGACGCCACCCCCGTCCGCCGGATCCTCGAGCTGCTGGCCCGGGGCGCCGGCACCGAGGGCCCCTCCTTCGGCCTGCCCCCGGCCCTGCTCCGGCCCCTCGCCCGCCACTCGGTCGACGTGCTCACCCGCGACCGGGCGTACTCGTCGGCGCGTGCCGCCGACGACCTCGGGTGGCGCCCGCAGGTCGACGTGGCCGAGGGCCTGCCCGCCACCGGCGCCTGGCTGGCCGAGCAGCGCTCCACCGCCCACGGCTTCGACTGGCACAACTACGTCGACGACCCGGACGAGGGCCTGGGCACCGTCTACGAGCGCTTCGCCCTGCGCGACGTGCTGGCGTCGGCCATCGAGCGCACCGGGGCCACCAGCGTCCTCCACGCCCCGGCGTTCGGCATGATGGGTTTCCCCGGCATCGACGCGGTGTTCTGCGCCCGCCAGGGCCTGGGGGTCGGCCTGGTCGACTACGACGCCGAGCGCCTGGAGGCGGTGCGGGAGAAGTGGGCCGAGCTCGGCCTCACCCCGGAGATCCACCTGGTCGACGGCCCCGACCCCGCCACCTGGCCCGACGAGCTGTCCGCCCGCTACGACCTGGCCTTCAGCTTCGCCGCCCTGTGGTGGTTCGACGACCCCTGGGCGGTGCTGGCCGCGCAAGCGCGGTGGTCCGACAAGGGCGTGCTGTGCTGCGTGCCCAACAAGAACGTCTTCATGCAGATGCGGGCCCGCCTGTGGCACAAGGATCTGTTCCGCACCGAGCTCAACGAGGAGGCGCTCGACCGCCACGCCGCCACCGCGGCCGCGGAGGGCATCGGGCTGCGGTCCACGGGTACCGGGCTGTTCGACATCCCGCCCTTTCCGGACACCTCGGTGCCGCTGGCCAAGATCCTCCGGCGGGGGAAGAAGGCGGCCGAGGGCGAGGCGTGGGTGTGGTCGATCCTGCCCTTCTTCAAGGGCGAGGATCCCACCATGGAAGGCCGCATCGCCCGGCTGGCCTCGTGGGAGCGGTTCGTTCCCGGGCCGGTGGCCCCCGCCCTGGCGCATCACCGCTGGCACCTCTTCGAGCCGGGCCCGGCCGGGGCTGCGGCGTCCGCCGCCGCTGCCGCTGCCGCCGCTGCACCCGCCCCGATCTCGCCGTCGCCACCGCCGTCGGGCTGAAGCCCGGCGTGCCGGTTGCCGTCATGACGAGGGTGCGCTCTCGTCCCCTTGCGTTCATCGGCACGGGTCGTTAGACTACGAACGCAGGTTCGAGGGCTCACCGCCCTCCTTCGACCGGCCCTCCTCTCAGGAGGCGCTGCTGTGTGGGAGAGGCTCGCCGAGTTTCGGGATGCGTTGAACCGCCACGCGGCCATCTTCGACCCAGCACTGCTTTCCGCCGAGCAGGCGGCGCTGGCCGTGACCGAGGCGGCCGCCATCGAACGACTGGCCGCCACGATGAAGGGGTTGGCTGCAGCTCGATCAGCGGCGACGGGAGTCTGGCGGGCCGCCGGCGAGCGCTCCGCTGCCCACCATCTCGCCCGCGCCACGGGCACCTCGATCGGTCAGACCACTGACGGCCTCGAGACGGCCGGGCGACTTGAGAAGCTCCCTGAGACGGCCGCCGCGGCCCGGGCGGGTGCGCTGTCCGCCACACAGGCAGCCGCGGTTACCGACGCTGCTCTCCTCGACCCTCGGCCGAGACGCGCCTGGTGGCCATGGCGCAGCG
>JALYYN010000170.1 GCA_030946525.1 Actinomycetota bacterium
CCTAAAAATTGATAAGAGATTAAGTTGTTTTTATAAGGAAAATGAGAGAAGTTCCTGATTCATCAATTTCTTCTTTTACATGTCTAACAAAACAATTGAGATGTTTACAATACGTCAGATTCTTCGTCTTTATGCCTCAGGAAGAGGAACAAAATATATCAGCCAATCAACCGGAGTGGCCCGGAACACCGTTAAAAAATACCTGCTTAGGTTTATCCTGGCACAAAAAACTTTAGAGCAGATAGAGGCCATGAGTGATGCGCAGATGTCCCTTTTGTTTTTGGTTAAAGAGAGGATTGAAGTGGTTGATAACCGTGTAACAGATTTAGAATCGTTGCTGCCTTCCCTGGTTGGTATGCTAAAAAAACGTGGTGTAACCAAGCAGATGGCCCACCAAAAATATCTTCTTCAATGTCCGGATGGTTACAAGAGCTCTGCATTTTTAGTGCGGCTCAACCTTTTTATGCAGGTGGGTAAGACTTCGATGAAGATGGTACACAAAGCCGGTGATAAATTGTTTGTAGATTTTACCGGGAAAAAATTACAACTGGTGGATGATAAGACCGGGGAGATAAGTGAGGTAGAGGTTTTTGTTGCCATTCTGGGATGCAGTCAGCTCACTTTTGTAATGGCAGTTCACTCACAGAGAAAAGAAGATTTTATATTGGGTTGTGAAAGAGCGCTCCATTTTTATGGTGGTGTACCACTGGCCATAGTTCCCGATAATTTAAAATCCGCTGTAACTAAAGCCAGTAAATATGAGGCACAACTCAATGATAACTTCGCAGCTTTTGCGGAGCATTATCACACCTTTGGTTTTCCGACACGCACTTATAAACCTAAAGACAAGGCTTTGGTGGAAGGGGCTGTAAAAATTATTTACACGACTATTTTTTCTAAGATCGATCAGAAGGTATATCATAAACTCGAAGAGATCAATAAAGATATTCTTGTTCATTTAGAAGCCCACAACCATACAAAACTTACAGGCGAAAACTATAGCAGGATGCAACAGTTCTTAGAACTGGAGAAGCACACATTGCAGCCCCTTAACCCTTACCTGTTTGAACTGATGACTGTTCAATTATCTACTGTCAACAAATACGGTCATGTGCTCTTGAGTGAAGATAAACGCTACTACAGTGTGCCTTTCAAGCTAATCGGGAAACGATTGAGAATAAAATATACTTCCACAAAAATTAATGTGTATGATGAAAACGAAGTAGTAGCCGTTCATGAAAGATTTTTAGGCAAGGGGTTAAAATATATCACCATACAAGATCACCTGGCTACTCAACACAAATATTTAGCAGAGTGGAATCCCCAGAAATTTATGGCCATAGCCAGTTCCATAAGTGTAGTCGTGGCGCAGTATATCGCTAAGATACTCGCCAGAGAACTTTACCCGGAGCAAAGTTATAAATCTTGTTCGGGTGTTTTAAGTTTTGCCAAAAGAGTAGGTCATACAAGATTAACTAATGCCTGTAAAAGAGCCGATAGTTTTGGAATATACAACTATGGCATTATCGATCAGATCCTGCGATCAAAAGCAGATTGCATCCCTTTTGAAGATGAAATACCAAATACCAAAATGCCGTCACATGATAATATACGCGGACAGGATTATTACGAATAAATATTTTTTCATTTAAAAAAACAAACCAAAAAAATGAACACAGAAACAGCAAAAAAAATGGGTGAAATGCGTTTGTATGGAATGCAGACGGCTTTTAAAACTTATGTCGAACTACCGCCACCCGTTAGCTTTACCAATGATGAGATGGCGCAGTATTTAGTCCAGAATGAATGGGATGACAGAAAGCATCGTGCCTTACAACGAAATATTAAAACGGCTAAGTTCCGCTATATAGCCGATGCTGAAGGTATAGATTTTAGTCCTGAGAGAGGGCTGGATAAAAACCAGATTGACCGATTGTTCACCTGTAATTTTATTAAAAAGGGACAAGATGTTTTTATCACCGGCAGTACAGGAACCGGTAAAAGTTATTTGGCTTCGGCTATAGGACATAAGGCCTGTTTAATGGGATTTAAAGTTTACTATTCAAATACCGCTAAGTTAATGTCAATCTTAAAAATGGCAAAAGCAGATGGATCTCATTTAAAGGAATTATATAGAATAGAAAAGCAGGACCTATTGATACTTGATGACTTTGGTCTGCAGGCTTTTGATGCCGGAGGCAGAGCTCTGTTAATGGATATTGTTGAAGACAGGCACAGCAAACACTCAACTATAATAGCCTCGCAGGTTCCAGTTAGAAACTGGTACGATGTGATAGGCGAACAAACGGTGGCTGATGCAATACTTGATAGATTAGTTCATCAATCAGTTCGTGTTGAACTCAAGGGAGAATCTCTCAGAAAAAACAAAAAGCAAAACACAACAGAACTGGTAGAAAAAAATATTTAATCAACATAGACTAAAATAATCCTACGTTTGAAAAACAAAAGCAACTAGTTCTTTACAAATTTTTAGGCCTGAAATGATCAATTATTAAAGGGTCTTTACAAGGGGGTCAGTTTGCCGTGGCGAAGAGGGGTCAGTTTTGCCGGTATTTACAATCAGGGTAACCTTGTGTGGTTTGTTTGATATCGTCAAATTTATCAAAATCAGCCATCCATGATTTCATTGCATCTGAAATTGGAATGGATTTTTCCATACCGGAAGCCCACCATTTGGCAGTATCGGAATAAATTGTTTTCAAAGTGGCCAAATCCTTTGCCAGGTAAGCCTTTGTAGCGTTATTAACTGCATCGATATAGGGA
>JALYYN010000187.1 GCA_030946525.1 Actinomycetota bacterium
GGCGTGGAGCCCATCCAGCACCGCTACGCCTACGTGGGCGCCGACCTGCAGGACCTCTTCGGGGTGCGCCCGGCCACCATCGGCGCGGCCACCAAGCTCCAGGACGCCTACTTCAAGGGCGGGACGGCGGCCCAGATCATGGCCCGCCTCGCCACCACCACCGATGGAATCCTGGTCAGCGCCGAGACGGTGAAGGACTTCCAGCTCCAGCCCGGCGACGCCATCACCCTGCGGCTGCAGGACGCCCGCACCAAGGCCCTCACCCCGGTGGCGTTCCACTACGTGGGGATCGCCAAGGAGTTCCCCACCGCCCCCAAGGACAGCTTCCTGGTGGCCAACGCCGACTACGTGGCCCGAATGACCGGCAGCGACGCGGTCGGCGCCTTCCTGGTCGACACCGGCGGCTCCTCGCCGGCCGCAGTGGCCCGGCGGGTCCAGGCCGCGGTAGGCCCCCAAGCCCAGGTCAGCGACATCTCCACCAGCCGCCGCGTCGTGGGCTCCAGTCTCACCGCGGTAGACCTCGCCGGACTGACCCGGGTCGAGCTGGGCTTCGCCCTGGTCCTGGCTGCGGCGTCCACCGGCCTCATGCTGGCCCTCGGCCTGGCCGAGCGCCGCCGCACCTTCGCCATCGCCGGCGCCCTGGGCGCCACCACCCGCCAGCTCGGGGGCTTCGTGTGGTCCGAGGCCGCCTTCGTCACGGTCGGCGGCCTGGCCGCCGGAGCGGTGGCCGGCGCCGCGCTGGCCCAGATGCTGGTGAAGGTGCTGGCCGGCGTGTTCGACCCCCCGCCGGCGGTGCTGGCCGTGCCCTGGGTGTACCTCGGCGCGGTGGCCACGGTGGCGCTGGCTGCCGTCGCGGTTGCGTCGGCCAGTGCCGTGCGGATCGCGCGCCGGCCCGCCCTGGCCACCCTCCGGGATCTGTAGTCGGACCTTCACGCGCCGGTCCTCCTCGAGCCTGAAGGGGACCGAGGAATAGTGGCCACGATGGGGGGACGGCCGCTCATCGGCCTGCCACTGCTGCTCGGCTCGTGGGCATCACACGTGGTCCATCGTCGGGCGACCGACGTCAGTGCGAGCGGTGCGGAGTCCGAGCATGCCCCCCTATCCACCACGCGTCCGGCCCGACGGCGTGGCCCTGACCGTCGTGGGACTGTCCCCGGACGTATTTGCTCACACGCCGGTCGAGCCGTCCACAAGTTTCCTGGCGGCATCAGCATCTCCGGCGTGGCGGGCGGTCTCCTCGACCAGATGGAGCAGGACCCACCGCAGGGTGATACCTGGAGCTTCGGATGGTGGCAGCTGCCAGATCTGCACCACGCACGATCTCATCGGTGCGGGCCGCGCGGCTCCAGTTCAGGCCCGGCTCATCGTATGGCCTGGCCACCGACGGTCAGGGACTGGGATCATGATGCGCAGCTGACGAGCCGGTTCGTGGCCGGGTCAAACAGGCGCACGCCGTTCGCAGCGATCCCCACCGGCACCTCCTCACCGGGGGTGGGCCGGACCGTGGCCGGTACCCGCGCCGCCAAAAGGGTCGAACCTACGGCCAGGTGCACTATCCGCTCGCTGCCCAACAGTTCCACCCTCTCCACCCGGGCTCGAAAGGTCTGGTCCGGACCGAGCTCATCGCCCAGGCGCAGGTACTCCGGGCGCACGCCGAACACCACGTCGGCTGGCGCGTCGCTCACGACCGACGCGAGGCGGGCGTCCAGGCCCGCGCGTGGAAACCGCAAAGTCACGCCTTTGGTGACCAGGACCAACTCTGCGGCGTCAAGCTCCTGGCGCATCGGCACAATGTTCATAGGAGGTGAACCGACGAAATCGGCGACGACGAGGTCGGCGGGGTGTTCGTAGACGACCTCGGGCCTATCGACTTGGCGAACGATCCCGCTGTCGATCACGGCGATCCGATGTCCCATGGTCATGGCCTCGACCTGGTCATGGGTCACGTACATGGTCGTGGCGTTGAGTCGGTCGTGCAGTCGCGTCAGCTCGAGACGGGTGTTCGCCCGCAGCTTTGCGTCGAGGTTGGAGAGGGGCTCGTCCATCAGGAACAGCTTCGGGCGACGCACGATGGCGCGGCCGAGCGCGACTCTCTGCTGCTGGCCCCCGGACAGCTGCCCTGGCCGGCGATCGAGCAGACCATCGAGACCGAGAAGCGTGGCCACTTCTGCGACTCGGGTCGTAGCATCCTGGCGGCCCATGCCGCCGCTGCGGAGTGGAAAGGCAAGGTTGGCGGCCACCGACATGTGCGGGTACAGGGCATAGGACTGAAAGACCATGGCCACGTCCCGGTGCCGGGAGAGGAGGGTGTCCACCCGTTCGTCGCCGATCCACACCTCGCCGGCGTCCGGGGCCTCGATCCCGGCGATCAGCTTCAGGATCGTGGACTTGCCCGACCCTGAGGCCCCCAGGAGCACGAGGAACTCCCCGTCGAAGACCTCGAGGGACACATCGTCGACGGCAGTGACCGATCCGTAGCGTTTGGTGAGGTGGTGAAGGCGGACTCTGGCCATACCTACCCCTTGGTCCCCCGGATGACCAGGCCTCGCACGAGCAGGCGCTGAGCGAGGAAGAACAACACAACGCAGGGAACGACGGCCAGCAGCGTGTCGACCATGAGGTAATTCCACGCCGTGTCGTAGATGTCCCGGAAGCTGGCAAGGCCGAGCGGGAGGGTGTAGCTCGACGTGCGGTTGAGGTAGATGAGAGGGCCGAGGAAGTCGTTCCACTTGGACACGAAGTCGAGGATGCCGACGGCCAGAAGTGCGGGGACCGACTGGGGCAGGATGATCCGCCAGAAGATCCTCCAGTAGCTCGCCCCGTCCAGCAGAGCGGCCTGGTCGAGTTCGGGAGGCAGGCTCAGGAAGAACTGCCGGAGCAGGAAGATGTTGAAGGCCCCGCCCCCGAGCAACGAGGGCACAATGAGCGGTAGGTAGGTCCCATACCAACCCAAGCGCTTGAAGATCAGAAACTGGGTGATGAGCAGCACCTGCTGAGGCAGCAGCATGGTGGCGAGGACGAGCACGAACACCACATTCAGGCCGCGTGCCCGCAGCCGCGCCAGTGGGTATGCAACCAGCGCCGAGGACGCCACGGTGCCCAACGAGCCGATGCCGGCGATCAGCAGGCTGTTGGCCGCGTAGTGCCAGAAGGGGATGAGCCGGGTGGCCGTGCCGACGTTGGAGAACTTCGGGGAGCGGGGCACGATCTGTGGCGGCACGGAGAAGACGGCGTTGTCGCCTTTCAGGGCGGTTGAGATCATCCACAGCACAGGCATCAGCACTGCCGCACAGCCGATGATCGACACGCCGTAAACGACCACGAGCTGGCGTCGGCGGCTTCCGGCGAGAGTCCGGACGCCGAGCACGCTCACGACCTCGTCCCTTCGTAGAAGACCCACGAACGGGCGGTGCGGAAGAGGAGCCCGGTCAGCAGGAGGGTGAAGGCGAAGAGGAGCCAGGCCAGAGCCGAGGCGTAGCCCATTCGGAAGTACGAGAAGGCGTTGCGATAGAGGTAGAGCATGTAGAAGAGGCTTGAGTCGCCAGGGCCGCCCTGGGTCACGACGTAGGCTTGGGTGAAGGTCTGGAGGGCGAAGATCAGATCCAGCACGAGGTTGAAGAAGATCGTGGGCGAAAGCAGGGGCAGGGTCACCCGCCAGAACCGGCGCCAGGCCGATGCCCCGTCGAGCTGCGCGGCCCAGAGGACGTCCGACGGCAGGCCCTGGAGGCCGGCCAGGTAGATCAGCATCGACCGACCCACCCCCCAGAGGCTGATGAGGGCGAGCGACGGCACGACCGTGCGGGTGGAGTAGATCCACAGCTGCGGCGGCAGGTGGACGATTGACAGCAAGTAGTTGAGGAGGCCGTAGCGGGGCTGGAACAGCCAGAGCCACAGCAGCCCGACGGCCACAGAGGCACCACCGCTACCGGCGATCATGACCGGCAGGAAGAACACCGTTCGGAACAGCCCGACGCCCTTGGCCCGGACATTCAGGATCATGGCCAGGATCAGACCGACGACGAGGTCGGCCGGAACGGCCATGGCGACGTACAGGATGGTGACGGTGACCGAATGGCCGAGCGTGGAATCGTGGAGTGCGGTGCGGTAGTTGTCCAGGCCTACGAACCGCGTGTCGGCCGGGTGCAACACCGGGTAGTCCGTGAACGAGACGACCAGGGACAGGAGCATCGGCCCGGCCGTAAAGGCCAGGAAGCCGAGAACCCACGGGGACAGGAACAGCCACGCAGCCTGCCGCTCGCGTTTTGGCCCGCGGGTCGTCAGCCTCGACCGGTGTGCGTCGGTGCTGCCGGTGGCCAGACTCAGGGTTCTAGCGGGGCAGCTTGTGGGTCTTGAACCAGTCGTCGATCTTGGCTTGGGCCGCCTGCTGCAGCTGCGGCATGGCCGAGGCCGCCGCCGTTCCGCCCATGATGGAGTCGAAGGACTTGCCGATCAGGTCGTTCACCTCGGCGAAGGCGGGCCACCATGCCTCGTTCTCAGGTGACGCACTGGGGAATCCTTCGAGCCACACCTGGGGGTTGACATTTGGCAGATCCCGTTTGATCCCTTCACTGAAGGCGCCCTGATTCACCTTGAGCGGAGGCACGCCGCCGTAGCTGTCGAAAGCCAGCTTGCGCTCGTTCGTCGGGTCGATGGTGAAGAACTTCAGCACCTCCCAGGCCAGGTCGTGGTCCTTGCTGGCGGCCACGATGGCGCCCACGTCGAGGTTGAGAAACCCGAAGCGACGAGCGGGGCCCGCCGGCAGCGCTGCCGGCTTCCACGAGAACGGCACGTTCGTGCCATAGGGGGTCTTGATGTTGCAGGAGCACATGTCGATCATGGCCAGCTTGCCCTGCAGCCAGGCGAACTGGGCCTCGTTACCCTTGCCGCCGCCGGAGCCGAGGGTGGCGATCTGCGTATCCGACGGCAGGACATGGTGCTTGTTCACGAGGTCGGAGGCGAATTGGATGCCGGCGATGGACCCCGCCTTGTCGAACTGGGCCTTGCGGCTGGCGTCGTCGTAGATGTGGCCGCCGAAGTCGTAGAAGACCGTCTCGCGGAAGAAGTTGCCCAACCCGTACTGAGTCACCTTGTCAGCGTTGAAGCCGGCATCGTTGGGGTGCTTGCCGGCCGAGTCGACGGTCAAGGCTCGCGCCGTGTCGAGGAACTTGCCTTCGAGGGTCCAGGAGCTGTCCGACCATGACGTCGGGGGTGGGGCGACCCCTGCTTTCGAGAACAGCTCCTCGTTGTAGGCGAGAGCGTGGTCGTGGACGTCGATGGGGACACCAATGATCCCCTTGCCGTTCGGTCCGAAGTAGTTGGGGACCCTGGCGCCGGTGGCGGTCTCGGGCAGGAAGCTATCGAGGGATATGCCGTCGCGATCGAAGTACGGCCGCAGGTCGAGCCACACATCCTGGTCGACGAACTTCGAAATGCCGAACAGTCCTGCGGGAAGCACCAGGTCAGGCGGCTGGCCGCCGGCGATGAGGGTAGTGAGCTTCGTGGCCGCATCGCTGGAGCCGGGAACCCGGAGGAAGTCGATGCTGACGTTGGGATGGGCCTGGGTGAAGGCGGCGGCCAATGCTTCCTGTATCGGAAGTTGGGAAGGCGAGTTACCGGTGCCGAACCCAACGAGGACCTGCACCTTGCCGGAGAGTGCCGTTGCGGTGGTCGTTTCCGGCTGCGCCGGATTGGTGGTCTTCTTGGAGCTGGACCCCCCGCACGCAGCCAGCAGGGCTCCCGCTGCTGTCGCCGAGAGCCCGAGCTTCAAGGCACCCTCGACAAACGACCGTCTCGAAATGCGGGCGTCGAGGTACGACTCCACCAGGCGGTCAGTGTTGTCGTTGTCGCGCATGCGTCACTCCTTCCGCGGAACGTGAGCGAAGCTACACTGGCTTCAAGCGGCGGAGTCAATAGCGGATTTCTGCACCTACTGGCGTCGTAGGACAGCGCCCGAGCACTGGTCGAGTTCCCGCCGGCGGTGAGGGGCGTACACCGCTCGATGTTGGCGTTTGGGTTGCCGCTGACTTCGCGCCACAGGGTCCGCTTGGTTTCAGGCCACAGGTGAGAGGGCCCGCCGGGCCTACAGGAGGGCCCGGCAACCATGTCCACACCGCGTCGAGCGAAGCGGTTCTCAGTGCCGAGCGGAAGTGCGACCTGGGCCGACGGACGCTCACGGGCCAGATCACCAGCGTCCAAGCCGCAGCGGAGGCGGGCGTGGACCGCTCGCGGGTGGCAGAGGTCACCCAATTCAGGCGTTGCCTCGCTGCCCGCAACCGATCGGGCTCGGCGGAGACCGAATTCGGAGGTGACGTCTGCGGCGTCGTTCCGACGCCGTGGGGCGGCTCGGCCCCACGCCGGATCGATCGTCCTGCGGGGCGAGCGGTACCGACCGAAGTGGCCACGCCCGGGCGGCCCGGGACCGAGCGGATAGCGTGGCCGACATCAGCGACGAGGTCGGGGTGGACACGGTGCCGGAGCGATGATGGACCACCCGGTGGCGCACGAGTGACCGACCACTACCCGCCCATCGGCGACTACGCCCTCATCGGCGACTGCCACGCAACGGCGCTGATCTCGCGCCAGGCGTCGGTCGACTGGTGCTGCCTGCCCCGCTTCGACTCGGCCAGCGTGTTCGGCCGGATCCTGGACTGGGACCGGGGGGGCCACTGCCAGATCGAGCCGGACGAGCCGGGCTACCGCTCGACCCGCGCCTACCTGCCCGACACCCTCGTCCTCACCACCACCTTTTCCGTGCCCGGCGGCGAGGCCCGCCTCACCGACTGCTTCACCATGCGCCGCGGTGGGCAGCACAAGCCCCACCGCCAGCTGCTGCGCACGGTCGAGGGGGTGCGGGGGGAGATGCATCTCCACGCCTCCGTCCGGCCCCGGTTCGACTACGGAGGCCTCAAGCCGCTGCTGCGCCTTCACGGCCCCAGGCTCTACAGCGCGGTGGGCGGCAACGACGCCATCGTCATCTCCGGTGACCTCGACTTCGAGATGGTCGACCGCCACGATCTCATGGCCACCTTCTCGGTCCGCGCCGGTGAGCGCCGCCGACTCTCGATCGCGTGCTTCAGGCCGGAGGACATCGACGGCGACGTTCCCGCCCCACCCGACGGCGACGAGCTCGACCGCCGGCTCGACGAGACCGTCGACTGGTGGCGGGCCTGGGCGGCGAAGGTGAAGATCGACGGGCCGTACGGCCCCGAGGCCAAGCGGTCGGCGCTGGTCCTGAAGGCGCTCGTCAACGCCCCCACCGGCGCCGTCGTCGCCGCGCCGACCACCTCCCTGCCCGAGGCCGTGGGCCACGGGCGCAACTGGGACTACCGGTTCAGCTGGGTACGGGACTCCCAGTTCACCGTCCGGTCGCTGGCCTCGCTCGGCTGCGTAGGAGAGGCGGACGGCTTCCGGCGGTTCGTCGAACGGAGCGCGGCCGGCAACGCCGAATCGCTGCAGATCATGTACGGCGTGGGCGGCGAGCGCCGCCTGAACGAGGGCGTCCTCGACCTGGAGGGCTATCGCGGCTCCACGCCGGTGCGGGTCGGGAACGCGGCCGCCGAGCAACTCCAGCTCGACGCCTTCGGCTATCTGGTCGACCTGGCCTGGCGGTGGCACCAGCGCGGCCACTCCCCCGACGACGACTACTGGCGCTTCCTGCTCAGCCTTGTCGACCGGAGCGTGGACCTGTGGCAGGAGCCCGACTGCGGCATCTGGGAGATGCGGGGCCGGCCCCAGCACTTCGTGCACTCCAAGGTCATGTGCTGGGCCGCCGTCGACCGGGGGGTGCGGCTTGGCCGCGAATGCCTGCGCCAAGCGCCGTTCAAGCGATGGGAGCGGGCGGCGGCGGACATGCGGAAGGCCATCGAGGATCAGGGGTACGACGGCGACCGCGGCATCTTCGTCCAGGCGTTCGGCTCCCCCGACCTCGACGCCGCCCTCCTCCTGCTCCCCAGCGTCGACTTCGTCGCCTACGACGACGAGCGCATGGTGCGGACCACCGACGCCGTGCGCGACGAGCTGTCGGACCACGGCCTCCTCCGCCGCTACTGCGCCGAGGACCGTCTCGACGGCACCGAAGGTGTCTTCGTGGCCTGCACGTTCTGGCTGGTGGAGTGCCTCGTGCGCCAGGGTCGCATCGCAGAAGCCCAGGAGGCTTTCGTCCGGGTCGCCTCGACGGCCAACGACCTCGGCCTGTTCGCCGAGGAGTTCGACCCCGCGGCCGGGATCATGCTCGGCAACTTTCCCCAGGGCCTGTCCCACCTCTCCCACATCGCCGCCGCCGCCGCCCTGAGCGAGAGCATCCCTCCCACCTCGTAGCGGAAGACATCAGGGCAGGAGGCGGGCGGAGGCGGCGGCGTGCAGGAACGGCTGGGCGCCGAGCCCGAGACCGACCACCATCGTGGTCGCCGCCGCCGTCCCGACCGCCGCCCATCGGCCGAGGACCGGGACCGGGCCGGCCTGATCGTCGAGCACGACCGGGGCGAGCACGCGCAGGTAGTAGAAGAGCGACACGACGGTGTTGGCCACCGCCACCGCCGCCAGCCAGGCGTAGCCACCGTCGATGGCGGCGGTGAACAGCAGCAGCTTCCCGGTGAAGCCGCCGAGGGGCGGGATGCCCACGAAGGACAGGAGGGCCAGGCCGAGGGCGACGGCCAGAAGTGGGCGCCGGCCGGCCAGGCCCCGGTAGTCCTCCAGTGCGGTCCGGCCCCGCAGCTCGGTGACCACGCCGAAGGCGGCCAGCTGGGCCGCGGCGTAGGCGGTGACGAAAAACAGGAGAGCGGGCAGGGCGTCGGGCGAGCGCCCGAGGACAGGGATGGCCATGAGCGCGTAGCCGGCCTGGGACACCGACGACCAGCCGAGCAGGCGGCGCACGTCGTCCTGCCACAGCGCGCTGAGGTTCCCCACGGTCATGGTCAGGGCGGCGGCGCCGGCCACCAGCGCCCGCCAGCCGACGGCGCCGTCGGGCAGCAGCGACACGATGCGGGCCAGGGCCACGATGGCCGCCACCTTGGGGGCGACGGTAAGGAAGGCGGCCGCGGGAGCCGGCGCCCCCTGGGCCACGTCGGGCACCCACGTGTGCGACGGGAAGGCGCCCAGCTTGAAGGCCAGGCCGACGGTGATCAGCACCGCGGCGGCGGTGAGGGTGACGGTCGACGCGCCGGCCAGGCCGGCGGCGGTGCTGGCGTAGAGCGTGGTTCCTGCGGCGCCGAAGAGGATCGTCACCCCGGCCAGCAGCAGGGTGTTGGTGAGCGCGCCGACCAGGAAGTACTTGGCGCCCGCCTCCACCGACAGCGCCGAGCGCCGGTGGTAGGCAGCCAGCACGTAGCCCGTGGTCGACGACAGCAGGACTCCGAGCACCAGCTCGAGAGAGTCCGCCGCGCTGGCCATGGCCATGGCGCCGGCGGCCGAGAGGAGGAGCAGGGCGTACCACTCGCCGTGGCGGGCGTCGGTGGCGAACCATTCCGGCGACAGGGCGACGGTGATGACCGTGGTGGCCAGGATGACCAGCTCGGCCCAGCCGGCGGCGCGGTCGAGCGACCAGGATCCCTCCCACGTCAGCGTCTGGGCCGTCGTGGCCAGGCGCACGGCGATGAGGCCGGCGGACACACCACAGGCGGCAACTGCGATCGGGGCCCCGATCCATTGCCGGCGCCGGTCGACGAACAGGACGACGACGATGATGACGGCCGCCCCCAGGACCAGGGCGATCTCGCCGGCGACGTCGCCGACCGGCACCCTCAGCCTCCTCCGGTGAGGAGCCGGCTGGTGACGTCGACGAGGTCGAGCAGCCAGCGCGGGTACACGCCGATGATCAGGACCAGGGCGAGCAGGGCGCCGACGGTGGCCCGCTCGGCGCCCTGGAGATCGGTGAAGCCGCGCCGGTTCGCCGGGAGCTCGCCGAAGAAGAGCTTCTGGAGCATCTGGAGGAACAGGGCGGCGGTGACCAGCAGGCCGAGCAGGGCCACGCCGGCGGCCACCGGGTAGACGGCGAACGTACCGATGAAGATCTGGACCTCGGCCACGAAACCGGCCAACCCGGGCAGGCCGAGACTGGCGAAGCAGGCGACGGTGGCGGCGAAGGCAAGGGTGGGGGCGGGCCCGGCCAGGCCGCCGTAGTGGTCGAGGTCGTAGTCCTCCGTCCGCCGCCAGAACGACCCCGCCAGCAGGAACAGGGCGCCCGTGATCAGCCCGTGGGCCACCATCTCGACCGTGGCGCCGGTGAGGGCCAGGCTGCGGGCGCCTGGGTGGCCGGCGCCGGCCGCCCCGGCCACGGCGATGCCGAGCACG
>JALYYN010000191.1 GCA_030946525.1 Actinomycetota bacterium
ACCGGGTCGAGGACCTTGAAGTAGACGACGGCGTCGACCTGGATGGTGACGTTGTCGGCGGTGATGGCCGCCTGGGCCGGGATGTCGACCACCTCGACCCGCAGGGTGACCTTCACCACCCGGTCGACGGCCGGGATCCGCACCACGATGCCTGGCCCCTTCGCCCCCTCCTTGATGTGACCGAGCCGGAAGAACACGGCCCGCTCGTACTCGGTGACGACGATCAGGATCGACGGCAGGACGACGAACAGGAGGACGGCGACGATGGCACCCGCGACGATCAGTCCGGTCATGGGCCCAGTCTGACGCCGCCCCACCCGTTCTGGCTGCAGTTGAGCGCGAATACACGCTCAACTGCAGCCAGAACCGAGGGGTGAGGCGGGTCAGGCCCGGTTGCGGAAGGCGGCGACCGTCTCGGCCAGCGCGTCGGCTTCGAGGACGTCGGCCATCACGCCGATCTGGGCTTCCCAGACGTCGTCGGGGATCTCGGCGTGCACTTCTTCTTCCAACACGTGGTAGGTGGTGAGGCCCAACTGGGCCCCGGCCAGAGCACCTGCGTACGAGGGGTCACCATCCACCACGGTCTCGGCGGCAATGGTGGCGCTCTCCGGGTCGGGAGACCCGAGCAGCACCACCAGATCGGCCTTGTCGTGGGTCTGGCTGGCCCGGAGGATCGCCTCCTGACTCTGCAGGTCCATGGCTCCGGCGGCCGTTCAGACGAAGCACTCGGTGGCCACGAAGACCACGTCGGCGCCGGCGGCCTTGGCGCATGCGGCGATCGCCGGGCCGGAGATCCCGTCGCGTTCGCCGACCGCGATCACCTTCTTTCCCTGGAGTATTCCCATCTCACCTCTTCCTGTGCTCAGCGAGCATCGTTGCGTTCGAGCAGGACGCTCATTCCATCGGACAGTTGGCACATGCGGCCCAGGAACAGGCTGCCCTTGGCCAGGAGCATGACCCTACGGGCGTCGCCGGTGGTCAGTCGGTCCAAGGCGTGGGGCACGTAGCACAGGGCGGACGCGATGTGGCCCTGGGTGGGGGCGAAGCCGGGCATGCCCCGCTCGGTCACGAAGGCGGCGATGTCGGCACGCTCGATGTCGCCCTTGGCCGCGGAGAGGGCGGCGATGGTGCGGTAGTTGCGCTCGGGGACGTTGCCCGACCCCTGGGGCTCGGTGATCTCGGGGTTGTGGAGCTCGGTGGCGTAGTCGTCGATGTCGGTCATGGCGATCCCGTGGCGGGCGAGCGGCTCGACGGCCAGCGCCTTCATGACCTCGGCAGCCGACCCGCCGGCGGACACCCGGTGGCGGCCGACGACGTCGAGTCGGACCTTGGGCGACCTCCCGTCGTCGGCCTCGATGAGGCAGGCGGTGCCGCCGAGCACGTCCTCCATGATCGGCAGCTCCTTGGCCAGGTGGCCCTGGAACTTCATACCCAGCTTGGCCATCGACCCGCCCGAGACGATGGCCACCCGCCGGAAGACGCCTGCGCCCACCAGCGACGAGGCCACGACCAGGGCGGGCACGAACGCGGCGCAGAAGTTCTTGACGTCGGCGCCGGAGGCGTCGGTGAGCCCGGCGGCCTCGGCCACCGCCTTGCCCATGTTGCCGCCCCCCCGTTGGTAGCGGTCCCCGATGGCCTCCTCGCCGCAACCGATGACGTAGTCGATCGACGTGGGGTCGACGCCGTAGCGGTCCAGGAGGTGGAGCAGGGCGAGTGTGGCGGTGGCCTTCGCGGCCAGGTTGTCGATCAGGACGTACGCGGACAGGGACTCGTCGTCGGCCTGGGCGCAGCGCATGACCGCGCCGTCGGTGAGGCGGAGGGCGTTGGGCTCGGCGCCCACCGCGTCGATGTCGCGCGCGGCCTGGTCGATGCGCTCGAGGTCGAACGCCTTGGAGATGGGGTGCACGGCCAGGGCGGCGGCCGCAGCCCTGGCCGCCCCCGGGGAGAGCGCGAACAGCTCGAAGTGGTCGACCGTGGCCAGGAGGCCGAGGAACTCCTCCTCGGGCATGATCTCGCCGAACCGGCCGAAGCGCCGTGGCGGCCCCGCCGACGCCGTCCAGGGGCGGGCGGGGAGGTCGCGGGGATGGACGTTGCCGATCCACGCCTGGTGGGGCGGGTAGGCGGCGGCGTCGTCGTAGGAGCGCAGCGCAGCGGTGAAGCGCTCGGCCGTCTCCGCGCTCTTGGCCAGCTCCCGGCGGGGCTTGGAGCCGTGGCGGGCGAAGGACGGGACGTGGGCCAGCACCTGGCTCGCCCCGGTGATGACGACGTCAGGCATTGGCGATCTCTGCCTCGAAAATGGTCGGTTCGTGCACGGCGGTCGACACCGCCTCCAGGGCGCTCTCGAGCAGCCGCTGGCGCCAGGCCCGTTCCTCGGCGGGGTCAAGCGACGGATCCCCGGCGGGGAACGGAATGCCCCGCGTCGGCACGATCCGCGGCGCCCCCACCCGTTCGGCGATGGACGTGAGGTTGCACAGGAGGGCGGTCGGTATGCCGGCCCGTTCCAGTTCCTTGGCGAGCGTTGCCCCGCAACGCGTTCCCGTGCCTCAGGTGGCGGTCAGGATCGCGCTACGGACGCCGGAGCGGCGCAGGTCGGCGGCCCACTCGATGCCGAACCGGCGGGCGTTGGCGACCGAGGTGCCGTTGCCCGCGGTGACCAGGTACTCCTCGTGAAGGTGGCCGATGGCGCCCTCGCGCTCGAGCTGGCGGGCGGCGTCGAGGGGCAGGATGCGGTGGGGGTCAGCGTTGGCCCAGACGGTGGAGAAGCCGCCGTGGACCGACCGCCACTGGCCCGGCTCCAGCTCGTCGAGCCCCTCCAGGGAGTACCGCAGCCACTTGGTGGCCCGGGCCGACTCGAGGCCGCCGGGGTTGTCGTCGGGCACCAGTGCGCCCTCGGTGAGGATGGCCAGGGTGGAGCCGGGCAGGTCCTCGACGGGCGGCGCCGGCGTCACCCGGTCGAAGCGGGGGAGCGGCACCTCGGTGGCGTCGCGGTCACCGCCCAGCCGAGCCAGGACCAGCTCGACGGCCCGTTCGGCCGCGTTGCGGTCGGCCATCCGGGGCCGGCGTGGGATCAGCCCGATGAGGCCGTCGGGCGGTGTCAGGATCTCCCCGGCCAGGAGCTTGCCGGCCGCAGCCGACAAGGCGTCCAGCGCCGGGCCCATGAGGCGGGCGGCCTCGCCGACGGCGATCACGGGGGCGCCGGCGGCCTCGTCGAGGCCCGGGTTGTCGGGGTGCATGGCGGCGACGGCGGTCATGCCCGCCGCGGTGGCGGCGGCGGCGACCCGGGCGCAGGCCAGGCCGTAGCGGCCGCTGGTGAACGCCGGCCCGGCAACGATCAGGTCGGGCTGGGCGGCCCGGAGGAGCTCGACGATCTCGGCGATCACCGCCGGGTCGCCCGATGCGTGGTCGTCACCACAGAACACAGTGGCCACCACCTCGTGTTCGGGACCCACGAGCTGGGCCAGCCGCCGGCCCGGGCCGACAGGCTCGGCGCGCGAGGTCGGGGAGGTGTCGGCCGAGTCC
>JALYYN010000230.1 GCA_030946525.1 Actinomycetota bacterium
GGCAGCTCCCGGTGGCCGCGTTCCAGCACGGTGACGCGGTCGCGCGCCGCGTCGAGCAGCCGGTCGAGATCGGCGAGGCCGCTGTCGGCCGCCGGGTCGGCGACGACTGCGGCGGTGGCGCGTTCGAGGGCGGCGCGCACCGCGGTCAGCTCGACGTCGTCGGCCGCTCCGACCGCTCCGGCACGGACCAACAGGTCCCCGAACGCGGTGCGGGCGGTGTCGAGGCGGGCGACGGCCTGTCGGGCGGCGCCGGCGATGCGCCCGACGTCCTGGCCGAGGTGCTCGACCCGGAGGGTGACGTCCTCAAGCACCTGGGCGATGCCGAGGGTGGTGCCGTCCGCCAGCGTTACCGCCGCCGGGCCGAGAAGGGCCTCGACGGCGGCGTGGTCATGGGCGGCGAGGGCGGCGTCGAGCCGGTCCACCGCGTCCTTGGCCAGGGGGTAGCGCTCCCACGCCAGGCCGAGCGAGGCCACCAGGGCGGCCGCGGTCTGGTTCCCGGCGTCGGCCTGGGCCCGGACGAAGACCACGTCACCGCCGCTGTCGACGTCGTAGAGCGCGCCGGCCACGGCGGACAGCTCGGCGTCGAGGCGCCTGGCGACCTCGGCTGGCGTCGTCGTCACTGCACTCCTCACCCGCCTCCTGCCTCCGGCGCCGGCGCTCCGGCCAAATCCGGAGCGCTCCGCCTACTCTGCCCGGTTTTTCCGTGGCTACGCGACCCACGTTCGCCGCCTGTGCCAAAACCCGACCATTTCAGTCAAGATTCAGGCCACGCCGTCGACACGAGGACAAAGGTACGCACATGGCCGCCATGGACGAACTGCTCGAAGCCAACAAGAGATTCGCCACGCGCTTCGACCAGGGCGATCTGCCCATGCCCTGCGGATGGTCGTCACCGCCCCGTAAGCGGCCTGTTCAGGCCAGGCCGGCCACGGCGGCGTCGACCAGCTCCCCGGCGGGGACGAGGTCGGCGCCGCCGGTGTCGCCCATGCCGAAGCTGAAGATCCGGAAGCTCTCCCCGGCGCGGTCGACCACCAGCACCAGGGTGCACGCGCCACCCGCCGGCGCCCGCTCGACGAGCGTCGCCCGCCCGGCCTCCAGCCATTCGCGTAGCCAGGCCCGAACTGCGCCCGCGTCGACGCCGGGGCTGACGTGGAGCTGCTGGCTGCGGCCGTCCGTGGTGGTGGCCACGTTGTAGGAGGCGGCGTGGATCGACGGATCCCACGCCAGCGGGGCGAACGGCCTGGTCTTCATGGACAGCCGTCGCGCCAGGGCGTCGACGGTCCGCTCGAAGACGGCGTACAGCTCCGGAAAAGCAGCCCGCCCCTCGGGGTCGGCGCCCCTGATCGTCCGGAGCTCCACACCCTCGGCTGCGGCGTGGCGCAGCTTGGCCGCCAGTTCCGGGTCGTCGACCTGCAGGACCAGGCGCTCGGCCTCGATCTGCAGCGACATGCGGCGGGCGCCGGCGTCCTCGGGCGCCTCGTCGGACGTGCCCGCGGCGTCGAGCTCCTCCAGCTTGGCCTCGACCGCCTCCCGGGTGACCCCCAGCGACGACAACACCTTGGCCGCCAGGCTCCGCTCCTCGTTGAGCAGGCCGAGCAGGTAGTGCTGGGAACCCACCCGGGCGCCCTGGGCCAGCCGTCGGGCCTGGTTGGCGAGCAAATTGGCCGCAGGGGTCGCGGTGCCGCGGGCGACGTCGGGGAAGGCGCGAAGGCGCGGGCGCTGGTCCAGCGGGCCGATCATGCGGATCACATGCTCACGGGCGGTTGGCAGATCGGCCCCCAGGTCGACCAGCACCATTGCCGCCAGGCCCTGTCCCTCCCGAATGAGCCCGAGGAGGATGTGCTCGGTGCCAATGTAGTTGTGCTTGAGCTGGAGGGCCTCCCGCAGGGCCAGCTCGAGGACCTTCTTGGACCGCGGGGTGAAGGGGATGTGGCCCGAGGGCGCCCCGTCCCCCTTGCCGACGATGCCCGTGACCTTGTCGCGCACGGCGTCGAGGGAGATGTCCATCTCGGCCAGGACCCTGGCCGCCACCCCCTCTCCCTCGTGGATCAGGCCGAGCAGGATGTGCTCGGTGCCGATGTAGCCGTGGTCGAGGAGGCGGGCCTCCTCCTGGGCCAGCACGACGACCCGCCGCGCCCGGTCGGTGAACCGTTCGAACATGGCCCCAGTGTCGCGCCCTTGTCAATACCATGTCTTGAACCATATTTGAGATAGGGTGACCGACGACATGAGCGACGCACAGATGGACGGCGGCGCAATGGACGAGGCCCCGCTGGGCGCGGGATCGCTCGGTGACGACCTCGACTGGGCCCGGGCTCTGGAGGCCTGGACCTCCGAGCCGGACGGGGCCTGGGTCACCGTCGGCGAGGCCGAGCGGCGTGCCGGGGTGTCCAAGTCGGCCCTACGGGCCTGGTACCGGAGCGGTCAACTGCCGTCGCGGCTGGTCGACGGACCGCACGGTGTCCAGCGCCTGGTGCCCCTCGACGCGGTCGTCCAGCGGGCGTCGGAGTCCCCCCGCATCCAGCGACGGCTGGCCGGCGGCGTGGGACTCGAGGCCGAGGTCGCCCTGTTGCGACGGCAGGTCGAGGACCTGGAGCGGCGCCTCCGCCACCTGGAGGACGGGCGCCTGGAGGACGGGAGTTCGTCCTAGCCGAACAGCTTGACCAGGGGGGCGCCGTTCACCCATGTACCGGTCACGTCGACGAAGTGGCCGCCCTTGTACTGCAGCAAGCGGACGTTGGCGTTGCAGACTGCCTCCATCAGCGAGACCTGCTTGCGGTCGCAGGTGTAGGGGTGGGCCATGAACCCGGGGTGGTCGACGGAGGACTGCAGGGCTGCGGTGACTGCGGCCGGGGTGGTGGCCCCCTCCTTCATCAGCTGGTAGAGGTCCATGGCCACGCTGAAGCCGGCCTGGGACAGGGCGCTGGGCTTGGTCACCTTGGCCTTGGCCTTCCAGGTGGCCACGTCGGGCGACGGGTCGTCGAAGGGGAGGTAGCCGGACGCGAAGTAGGAGCCCTCGGCGGCGGGACCGGCGGCGTCCACCACGGCCTGGGACGCGCACGCGCTCGGGTAGAAGATCTTGGCCTTGACGGCCAGCGCCCGCGCTGCGCTCATGATCCGGGCACAGCTCTGGGCCCCGAAGATGACCAGCACCGCGTCGGGGTTGGCCGCGGTGGCCGCCTTCAGGGGCGGGGCGAAATCGGCGGCGTCGGCGTTGGCCGCCACCAGCTTCACGTCGGTCACGCCCTTGGCCTTGAGCACGACATCGGCGGCGCCGATCACCGTGGTGAGCACCCCGGGCAGGTCGACGTAGACGCCCCCGACCTTCCTGGCCTTGAGGGTGTCCAGGGAGTAGGTGGCCTCGCCCAGCAGATCGGCGACGGTGCCGCCGGCCAGCATCCACGCCGCGGTCGACGTGAGCTCCTCGCCCAGGGCCGGCGCCCCGCCCACATACGGGATGCCCGCCTTCTCGAAGACGGGCATCGACGCCGCCGCCCCCAGGTCCACGCCGCCCAGCACGGCCACCGGGTGGGCGGCCACCAGCTTGTTGGCGCAGGCAGCCGACGACTCCGGCGTCCCGGACGTCGTGCACGTCTCCAGCCTGATCGGCCGGCCGTTCACGCCGGCGAGGTCATTGTCGACGTGAGCGACCGCCGCCTGGGCCGCCTGCCTGATCTCCGGGAACGAGCCGACCGGCGCGTCCTCCTGGTTGATCATCCCGACGACGATGGCGTCGGCCGCCTTGGCGCCGCCCCCCCCTCCGCCGCCGCATGCCCCGGCCAGCAGCCCGGCCGCCGCCAGCAGCGCAGCGGCCGTTCTTCGCATGTCGCCATTGTGGCGCACCGCCCCGGAACGGGGCACCATGTCTCATAGCCCGGGACAGGGCACCACGTCTCATAGGCCGGGACGGGGCACCACGTCGCAGCCCCGGAACGGGGCACCATGTCACAGCCCGGCACGGGGCACCGGCAACGGAGGGCACGGGTCAGCGGCCCATACTGGCCGGATCGACCGCGACCTGGTGTTCCTCCTGCTGGGGCTGGGAGCGGGCGCCGTCTACGCCGCCCTGGCGCTGGGCCTGGTCCTGGTCCACCGGGTCTCGGGCGTGGTCAACGTGGCGCAGGGCGCCATGGCCGCCTATATCAGCTACGTCTTCGTCGAGCTGCGCTCCAGCGGCGACCTCGTGCTTCCGGTGGGCCGAGTCCACCTGGGCGACGCGGTGTCGTTCCCCCTGGCCATGGCGCTCAGCCTGTCGGTCGCCGCAGTTCTCGGGCTGGCCGTGCACGCCCTGCTCTTCCGGCCGCTCCGGGGGGCCGCGCCACTGGCCGGGCTGGTTGCGTCGGTGGGATTGACGGCGACGCTCCAGGCCCTGATCGTGTTGCGTTTCGGCCAGTCGGGCCGGCCGGTCCCGGCGGTGGTGGCGGCCGAGCCGGTCCGGCTGCTCGGGGTGGTCGTCCCGCGGGACCGGTTGCTGCTGGCGGCGATCGTCCTGCTCGCCGCCGCGGTGCTGGGCGCCATCTACCGTTTCACCCGTTTCGGCCTGGCCAGCCGGGCCGCGTCCGAGGACCCCGACGGAGTCGCCCTCCTCGGGTGGTCGCCCGACACCCTCGCCGCCGTCAACTGGGTGGCGGCGAGCGTGCTGGCCGGCCTGGGCGGCATCCTGGTGTCCCCGATCACGGGCCTCGATCCGGTCACGACCACCCTGCTGGTCGTCCCCGCCCTGGCCGCCGCGCTGGTCGGGCGGCTGGTGTCCTTCGGGGCGACGGTGGCCGCCGCATTGGCCCTCGGCATGGCCCAGTCCGAGATCCTCCTGCTCCAGGACCGCCTGTCGTGGCTGCCGCGCTCGGGCATCCGCGACGCCCTGCCCCTCGTGGTCATCGTGGTCGC
>JALYYN010000232.1 GCA_030946525.1 Actinomycetota bacterium
CCCCGGAACACCCGGTCGGCCGCGACGCCTGCGGCCTTGGCGGTCGCCGGGTCGGGGGCCATGAGGGCGAGCTGGCGGAGGAGGTCGATGAGCTGCTTGATGTTGCGGACGAAGTCGCCCCCGGACAACTCCTCCTCCCCGATGACATCGGCCAGCTCCTCCCCCGCCGCCCACCCGTGGGCCAGGCCGACGAAGCCGGGGTCGGGACGGCGGGTGAGGGGCAGGCCGGCCTCGTTCTCGGCCGCGTTGAGCTCGTCGGCGAGGCGCTCCAGATCCGTCCACCGGCGCTTCAGGTGTGACGACGGGAACCACGGCTCGGCCTGCCCCTCGGACCGGCGGGCCTCGTAGGTGAAGGTCGAGGCCAGCGCGGCGACCGACGTCGGGTCGAGGCCGTCGAACAGGCCGGCCCGCAGGGCCTCGGCGATCAGCAGGTCGCACTCATGATAGAGCCGGCCGAGAATCTCGCCCCCTTCGGTGAGCGACCAGCCGTCGACGTAGCCCCAGGTATCGAGGACCCGCAGGACCCGGTCGAACTGGCGGGCCAGCGATTCGGTGCGGCTCTGGATCCGGCGGTCGAGCCGGGCCAGATCCTTTTCGAGCCGCTCGGCCCGCTCGGCGGCCCGTAGGTGGCGGCGGAGGTCGGGGCACCCAGTCACCGGAAGATCCTCGCCCGAACCGGTGACACTTCTACCCGCCCTGGCGTGCTTTTCCGTCCCCGGTTCCCGCCCGGACCCGGCTTCGCCGGCGGAGGGGCGCAGCCGACCCAGGGAGCGGGCCACCTCACGCCGGAAACCCGGGTTCCGGGGCGCATAGGGCGACGGCAGGTCGACGCGCCCGACGGGGCGGGGCGGGAACCGGAAGTCCCGGGCCGACAGGGTGAGGAAGCGGCGGTCGGCGGTCAGGGCGCCGACGCGCACGTCGTCGCCCCGCCGGTGGGCGGTCGAGATCACCGCCACCCGGCCTGCGGACTTGCCGCCGGAGACCATCAGCACATCGCCGGGCTTGATCCGCTCCAGCGCGGTGACCACGCCGGCCCGGGCCGTGTCCCGGCGAGGCCCGCCATCGTCGTCCCGCCGCAACGACCGGCGGTACTCCCCGATGTCGCCCAACTCGCAGGTCGCCTCCTTGGCGGCGATCGTCAGGAGGTGGCCCGTCCGCTCGACCTGGGCTTCGAGGCGGACGACGTCACGGTCGGAGGTGTACTGGGCGAAGGAGAGGTTGAGCAGGTGCCGGGCCGCCTCGGGCGGGTAGCGCCGGACAAGGTTGGCGGCCATGTTGTACGTCGGCCGGAATGACGACCGCAGGGCGTAGGTCCGCGTCGAGGCCAGGCCGGCGACCTGGTCGAAGGGCACGTAGGGCGACCACAGGACGACGGCGTAGCCGACCTCGTCGATGCCCCGGCGCCCGGCCCGCCCGGTGAGCTGGGTGTACTCGCCGGGGGTCAGGAACTCGTGGCGCTCGCCGGTGAACTTGGAGAGCTTCTCGATGACGACCGACCGGGCCGGCATGTTGATCCCCAGCGCCAGGGTCTCGGTGGCGAAGACCGCCCGCACCAGCCCGGCGGAGAAGCAGGCCTCGACCGCCTCCTTGAACGGCGGGACCATACCGGCGTGATGGGCGGCGAAGCCGGCCTCCAGCCCGTTGAGCCACCTGCCGTAGTCGAGGACGGCCAGGTCCTCCGACGACAGGTTGTCGGTGCGGGCCTCGGCGACGGCCCGGATGGCCGCGGCCTCCTCGGGCGTTGTGAGGCGGAGACCGGCGTCGAGGCACTGCCTGACCGCGTCGTCGCAGGCCGCCCGGCTGAAGATGAAGCAGATGGCGGGCAGCATCCCCTCGTCCCACAGCCGGTCGACGACCTCGGCCCGCCGCGGGGTGTAGAGCCTCCCCTTCGGGCGCCGGTACCGGTCGCCGGCGTGGGCGGGCCGGGTCTCGAGCCTCAGGGCCTCGGGATTGGGCTTGCCGTCGACGAACGTCGGCAGCAGGCGCTGCTCACCACCGCGCTCCCGGTGACCGGCCTCCTTGTCGCCGACCAGGTAGAGGTGGTTCAGCTCGACCGGACGTCGCTCCTCGATGATCGCGGTCGTGGCGCCCCGGACCGTCTGGATCCAGTCGGCGAACTCCTCGGCGTTGGACACCGTCGCCGACAGGCAGACCAGGTCGACCTCCGGAGGGGAGTGGATGATGACCTCCTCCCACACCGGGCCCCGGTACCGGTCCTGGAGGTAGTGGACCTCGTCGAGGATGACGTAGCGCAGCCCGTCCAGCGCCGGAGATGCCGCATAGATCATGTTGCGGAGCACCTCGGTGGTCATCACCACGACCGGCGCGTCCCCGTTGACGGAGTTGTCGCCCGTGAGCAGGCCGACCTTCTCCGGGCCGTGGCGGCGGCCCAGGTCGCCGAACTTCTGGTTGGAGAGGGCCTTCAACGGGGTCGTGTAGAAGGTCTTGCCCCCCTCCGCCAGCGCCTTGGCCACCGCGTACTCGGCGACGACGGTCTTGCCCGAGCCGGTGGGCGCGGCGACGAGGACCGATCGGCCGGCGTCGAGCGCATCGAGCGCCCCGACCTGGAACGGATCGAGGCCGAAGGCGTAGGTGGCCGCGAACTCCTCGCGGTTCACTTCTTCAGGATGCGGCCGATGAGGATGGAGGCCTCGTAGAAGATGTACATCGGCACGGCCATGGCGAAGAGCGAATACGGATCCTGGCTCGGCGTGATGACTGCGGCCACGGTCACGATGATCACGATCGCCGGCCGGCGCCACTTGCGGAGCCTGCGGCTGGTGACCACCCCGGCCAGCTCCAGGAACACCAGGACGATCGGGAACTCGAAGGCGATGCCGAAGGCGATGATCATCAGGATGACCAGGCTCAGGTACTTCGAGGCGCTGAACAGCGGGGTCAGGTTGTTGCCACCGACGCCGATCAGGAAGCGCAGGGCGGGCTTGAAGGTGATGAGGGCGACGACCGCGCCCAGCATGAACAGCAGGATCGACGCCACGATGAACGGGATCGCGTAGCGCTTCTCCTTCTTGTGCAGGCCGGGGGTGATGAAGCGCCACAGCTGCCACAGCACCACGGGCGAGGCCAGGAACACGCCGGTCCAGGCCGACACCTTCAGGCGGGTGGCGAACGCCTCGAGCGGGTCGAAGAAGACGAACTGGTTCTTGTGGGTCACCTCCCGGTACGGCGTGATCAGGAAGTTCAGGACGTGGTTGTAGATGACGAACCCGACGATGCCCCCGACGACGAGGGCGACGATGGAGATGATCAGCCGGCGGCGCAGCTCGGAGAGGTGCTCGACGAGGGGCATCCGCAACCCCGGGTCACCGACCTCCGGCTCTTCTTCGATGATGGCGATGCCGTGCCTACCTGACTTCGGGACTACGCGGTGGGAGGCTCCCCGCCGGGGGGCTCCGACGGCTCGGGGGCGGCGGGGCCGGGAGTGGACCCGTTGGTGCTCGCGGGCCCGGACCCGTTGCCACCTTCGGTCGGGTCACCGGCGGTAGGGGGCTCGGCTTCGGGCATGGGTCCGGTGTACTCGGCTTCGGCCGGTGTCGCCGGCCCGGGCAGCGGGTGCTCCACCGGTGGGGGGGTCTCGGGGGCGGCGCCGACCGGCGGCGGGTACGACGGCGCCGCGTCCCCCGGGTCCATGACGCTGCGGATCTCGTCCTGGAAGCCCTGGGACCACTTCCGGATCTCGGCGAGGGTCTTTCCCGCCTGGCGCGCCGCGCCGGGCAGTTTGGTGGGCCCCAGCACGATCAGGGCGACGACAAGTATGACCAGGATCTCGGCCGGTCCCAGCGAGCTCGGCATATCCTCACTCTACCGGCGGCCTCACTCTACCGGCGTCGTCCCTCGTCCAAGGATTCGCCGAGGCGGGCGACCTCGGCCTGCACCTCGTTGAGGGCCACCCCGGCATCGGCCAGGTCGGTCATGGCGGTGCGGAGCTCCCCGATCGACTTCGAAAGCCGGACGAAGGAGCGGAGGAGGAAGAACCCGCCGACGAGGGCCAGGGGGATCAGCAAGAGCCACAAGGCCTCCATGGCGTCATCGTACTCTCGCCCGGCCCCGGCCGCCCGGCCGGTCCGACGCGGTGACCGGCCCCGGACCGGAGTACGTAGAGTCGCCGGCATCATCGACGCCCTCCGCACCCCGCCCATCGCCTTCGCCCACCGCGGCGGGCGGGCCCACGCCACCGACAACACCATCGAGGCGTTCCGCCTGGCCCTGCGCCTCGGCGCCACCGGCCTGGAGAGCGACGTGTGGCTGAGCGCCGACGGCGTACCCGTCCTCGACCACGACGGCAAGGTCAAGGCCGGCCTGCGCACCCGGCCCATCGCCTCGATCCCCCGCCGCGCCCTGCCGGACCACGTGCCCACCCTCGAGGACCTCTACGCCGACTGCGGGGCCGGCTTCGAGCTTTCCCTCGACGTGAAGGACGAGGCGGCGGCGGCGGTGGTGGTGGACGTGGCCCGGGCCGCGGGCGGCGAGGCGACCGCCCGCCTGTGGCTCTGCCATCCGGACTGGGAGGTCCTGGCCGGCTGGCGCACCGACTTCGCCGACGTCCGCCTGGTCGACAGCACCAGGCTGCGGACCATGCGGCAGGGCCCCGAGCGGCGGGCCGCCCAGCTGTCCGCGGCCGGCATCGACGCCGTGAACCTGCACTACACGGAATGGAGCGGGGGCCTCACTACGCTGTTCCACCGCTTCGGCCGGCTCGCCTTCGGCTGGGACGCCCAGCACGAGCGGATCATCAGGGATCTCCACCGGATGGGCGTCGACGGGATCTACAGCGACCACGTCGACCGCATGGTCGACGCCCTGGGTCTGGCCTGACTCGGGCCGCACCGCCGGCGGCCGTCAGTTCAGGACAGGTGCCACGCCTCGGGGGACTGGGACACGGGATACGGATGGATGCCCTCCACCACCTGCCATTCGACGGCGAACTGGGCGCCGGGATCGGTGAGGGAGTCGGACGGCGGATCCTGGGGGCGGGGCCAATCCTGGGAGCAGGAACTGACGGAGGCGGAGGCGGGGGCAGTGCCGGTCAAGCAGGTACTCCTGGTTCGGAGTCGGCGAATGGCGCCGGCGTGGGAGTGCGACGGGGTGGGACAGCGACGGCGCGGCCTGTGTTGCTCAAACCACGTGCAGTCTACGACGGATTCGTCCGTCTTTCACCCTCCGTCGGACGGGTCCAGGACCGAGTCCACGATCTGCTGGGCGACCGTGCGCACCTTGACGTTGGCCGACTGCGACATCCTCCGCAACCGTTCGAAGGCGGCGTCGGCGGTGATCGCCTCCCGGGCCATGAGGATCCCCTTGGCCTGGCCGATCACGTCCCGGGAGCGAAGGGCCTCGTTGAGCTGGTCCACCAGGTCGCGGGTGCGCTGGTACGCCTGGGCGTTTGCCAGGGCGATGGCGGCCTGGCGGCCGAACGCCTGCCCGACCCGCTCGTCCTCGGGCCCGAACCGGCTGTGCAGGGAATAGAGATTGAGCGCGCCGAGGGTCCGGCCCCCCACCACGAGGGGCAACGAGTAGGAACTGGTCACGCCCTCCCGGGCGGCCAGCGGGGCGAACCGGGGCCAGCGCTTCTCCGTCGTCATGTCGTCGACCTTGTAGATCTTCCCGCTCCGCACGGCCTGGAGGCAGGGCCCCTCGTCGGTCCGGTACTGGTGGTCGTCGGCGCGTTGGGCGACGTCGTGGGTGGCGACGCTGGTCGACACCTTCGCCCCATGGAGGAGCGACACGCCGCACGCGTCGCAGCTGCCGACCGACGCCACCGCCAGGTCGGCGACCCGACGCAGCGCCGTCTCCAGGGTCTCCTGCTCGAGGAGGAGCTGCGACAGCTCCGCGAGGTCGCCGCTCAGGGCCTGTGACACGTCCATCGGGTCGAGCTCCTCGTCCGCACCGCAACACCCTGACATCCCGCGGGATGGGGCACGCTCGTAGGGCTGTTGGCTCAACCGCGGTGGACGCTACCAGCCGATGCCGGTGTAGCCCTGACCGCCGGCAACGGTCCCGGCGGTCAGGGCCCGACCTCGCCCTGGCGGACGTCGGCGCGCGCCCGCACCCGCATGACCTTGTTGACCGCGCTCAGGTACGCCCGGGCCGAGGCCTCCACCACGTCGGTCGACACGCCCCGGCCCGAGACCCGGATGCCACCTGCCTCGAGCTGGACGATGACGTCGCCCAGGGCGTCGACACCGCCCGTGACCGCGGAGACGTTGAACCCGGTCAGGGTGCCGTCGACGCCGGTGGCCGCCTTGATGGCCTTGCAGGCGGCGTCGATCATGCCGTCACCCTCGTCGGTGGCCTCCAGCTTCTCGCCGTCGCGCAGGACGACGACGGTGGCCCGGGGCACGCCGACCGTGCCGCCGCTGACCTCCAGCGATTCCAGGGAGAACGTGTCCTGCAGGCGCTCGCCCACCTCCTCGGCAACGATCGCCTCCAGGTCGGCGTCGGTCAGGTCGACCTTGCGGTCGGCCAGCTCCTTGAACCGGGCGAAGGCCGAGTTGAGCGCCTCGCCGGCGATGGTGATGCCCATCTTGGCCAGGGTGTCGGAGAAGGCGTGGCGTCCCGAGTGCTTTCCCAGCACGATCTGGCTGCCGACCTGGCCGACGGCGCTCGCTTCGATGATCTCGTAGGTGCTGCGGTCGGCCAGCACGCCGTGCTGGTGGATGCCGGACTCATGGGCGAAGGCGTTGCGGCCCACGACGGCCTTGTTGTACTGGATCGGGTAGCCGGTCAGGCGGCTCACCAGGCGGCTGGTCCGGGCCAGCTCCTCGGTCTGGACACCGGTGGTCAGTCCGGGGAACTGGTCGGGCCGTATCTTCACGGCCATGACCACCTCCTCCAGGGCGGCGTTGCCGGCCCGCTCGCCCAGCCCGTTCACGCACACCTCGATCTGGCGGGCGCCGGCCTGCACGCCGGCCAGGGAGTTGGCGGTGGCCAGGCCCAGGTCGTTGTGGCAGTGGACGGAGGTGACGTAGTCGCCCTTGACCTCCCGGCGGACGTACTGGATCAGGGCGCCGAAGTCCCAGGGAATACCGTAGCCGACCGTGTCGGGGATGTTCAGCGTCGTCGCCCCGTTGTCGACCGCGCCCTGCAGGACCTCCAGCATGAAGTCGAGGGGGGTCCGGGTGGCGTCCTGGGGGCTGAACTCCACGTCGGCGGTGTGCCCGGCGGCCCGGGCCACCCCGCTGCAGGTGGCGGCCAGCACCTGGGCGCGGTCCATCTTCAGCATGTGCTCCATGTGCTGGGGACTGGTCGAGATGAAGACGTGGATGCGGGCCCGCTCGGCGTCACGCAACGCATCCCAGCAGCGGTCGACGTCGGTGACCTGGGTGCGGGACAGCCCGGCGATGGCCGGGCCACCCACGGTGCGGGCGATGGTGCGTACCGCCTCGAAGTCGCCCTGGCTGGCGACCGGGAACCCGGCCTCGATGTAGTCGACCCCGAGCCGGGCCAGCTGCTCGGCGATCTCCAGCTTCTCGGCCGCGTCGAGGGAGATCCCCGGCGACTGCTCGCCGTCACGCAGCGTGGTGTCGAAGATGACGAGTTGCCCGGGTTGGGGGCTGGCGGGATCGGTGTTCATATGACGCCTCCGAGGGATGGTCGGGCGGAAGGTTCCGGGAAAACAAAAAACCTCCCGGCCCGAAGGTCGAGAGGCGAGTAGGCGAGCACCGGGAGGCGCCCGCCGCTAGGTAAGGAGCAGGGTGCTGAAAGTGCGCGCAGCGTTCGTCAGGCGGGACATCTACCGTCGAGGATGACAGTCGCACCGTTTCTCGTCAAGTAGGGTCGCCCGGATGATTCGAAGGTGGTTGCGCCGCGGCATCCGGCTCGGGCTGATGGCGGGAATCGTCGTGGGAGTGGTCAAGGCCGTCCGGGGCCGGCGGGCGACGGCGGAGTTCGGCCGGCCGTCCGACGACTGGGCCGCGCCGCCTCCGCCACCCCCTGTGCCGCGGGTGACGCCGGAGCCGGAGCTGGTCAAGCCCGTCGAGCTCGACGAGATCATCGAGAAGAAGAAGGCCCCTGCGCCGGAACCGATCGCCGCCGACCGCTCTGCGGTCGACACGCCGACCCCGACACCCGCTCCGGCTCCGCCGCCCCCGGCCGCCGGTGCCTCGGTGGTGAAGAAGTCGCCGCCGGTCAAGAAGGCGGCTCCCCCCGCGCCGGCCGCCAAGAAGGCGCCGCCCGCATCGAAGTCCCTGCCGCCCGCCGCCGAGG
>JALYYN010000235.1 GCA_030946525.1 Actinomycetota bacterium
CCCCAGGGCCGAGGCAAGATCGAGCGCTTCTTCGCCACCGTGCGCATCCAGTTCCTGGTTGAGGTCGAGGCCCGGGGGGTGGCAGACCTGTCCGAGCTGAACCGTCTGTTCACCGCCTGGGTCGAGACCGTCTATCACCGCCGGGAGCACTCCGAGACCCATCAGGCGCCCATCGAGCGTCTCGGCGCCGGGCTGGTGCCGGTCCTGCCCACGCCCGAGCAGCTGCACGAGGCGTTCCTGTGGTCGGAGAACCGGGCGGTGACCAAGACCGGGACGGTGTCGCTGCACGGCAACGTGTTCGAGGTCGACGCCGCCCTGGTGGGCTGCCGGGTCGAGGTGGTCTTCGACCCCTTCGACCTGGAGTCGGTGGAGATCCGCTACCAGGGCCGGGCCATGGGCAAGGGCCTGCCGGTGCGCATCAGCCGTCACTCCCATCCCCGGGCCCGGCCGGAGGCGGCACCGGCGGCGCCGAGCGTCACGGGCATCGACTACCTCGGCCTCGTCGCCCGTCGGCACCAGGAGGAGCTGGCCCGGGCCATCAACTACTCCCAGCTGGCCATGCCCGCCGACGCTGGCCCCGAGGAACCCGGCCTCGATGCCGGCGACCTCGACGCTGGTGCCGATGGCGACCACGAGGCGGTGACGGGATGAGCATCAACCGCCTGCGTTCGCACTGGGGCTTCGCCCGCATGCCCTTCGGCCGTGACCTGGCCCCGTCCATGCTGCACGACCACCGCTCCCACGCCGAAGCGGTTGCCCGCATCGGCTGGTGCGTGGAGGAGCGGGCCCTCGGCGTCATCACCGGCGAAGTCGGGGCCGGCAAGACAGTCGCGGTGCGGGCTGCGGTGGCCATCCTCGACACCAGCCGCTTCACTGTCCTCTACTTCGGCAATCCCTCCGTCGGCGCCCGGGGCCTCTACTACGCCATCGTCTCGGGCCTCGGCGGCGTGCCCCGGTTCCACAAGGCCGCCCTCATCCCCCAGGCCGCCGATGCTCTCGCCGCCGAAGAGGCCGAGCGGGGCAAGCGGGTCGTGCTGGTGGTCGACGAGGCCCACCTCCTCGACGCCGAGCAGCTCGAGGAGCTGCGGCTGTTGACCGGCGCCGACATGGATTCGCGCTCCTTCACCTGCCTGCTGGTGGGCCAGCCCACCCTGCGCCGGCGCATCAAGCTCGGTTCCTTCGCCGCCCTCGATCAGCGGATCGGGCTGCGCTACGCCATGCCAGGCATGGACCTGGCCGAGACCGGAGCCTATGTCGCGCATCACCTCAAGCTGGCGGGGCGGGCCGACACGCTGTTCTCCGACGACGCCGTGGCCCTCATCCATCAGGTGTCGCGGGGACTGCCCCGGGCGGTGAACAACCTGGCCGTGCAGTCCCTCGTGGCCGCCTTCGCCGCCAACAAGTCCATCGTGGACGAGTCCTCGGCCCGGGCCGCGGTCACCGAGGTGACGGCCGAGTAATCAGTCGTCGGCGGACGCGACCGCGTCACGGCAGGCCGAGCAGACGGTGCCCGGAGGCTCGGACGGCAGCATCTCCGAGCCACACCGCTCACACGGCAGTCGATCGGTGACCCACACTCCGGTCTGGTGGAAGAGGGTGATCGCCCGCCGCCACCGCTCGAACCTGGGGTCGTCGTCGGCCAACTCGAACCACTCTTCGCCATACATCTCCTCGCCGGGCGGTTCGTTGCCCGCCAAGTAGCCGTTGATCCAGATCTCGGCCTCCGCCGACATCTCCTCGATCTCCCCCAACGACACGCTGAAGCCGCGGTCGTTGTGTGGGCACCAGGCCGAGATGCGGCCGCGGAAGGTGTGCCCGTTTCCGCTCAGGTAGTCAGGACCGACGCATCCCTCACTCCTGATCCAAAGTCGCAGGTCCGTTCCAGCGGGGAGATCGCTCACGCTCTCGATGATGCCGGAGTTCGGGCGTGGCTCGTCACAGCACCCGGCCACGCACGCTGGCCGTCTTCATCCAACGTGTCGGCCTCATGCTCATCCAGCGTGGCGGCCGACAGTCGAGCACCCCGACGTGCGACTCGTTGGCGTCACCCCGGGCGGCCGGGCCCGGGTTGCACACGATGTAGGACCGGGTCGCGCCGGCAGGGGAGCGAGGTTCCTGCGACGGGCGGTTCGTGTCGACGAGAGGGCGGAGCGGCCCCTGACCTAGG
>JALYYN010000243.1 GCA_030946525.1 Actinomycetota bacterium
CAGCCCATTGCTGCGGAACCGACCGTCGCTCCGGCGCCAGTCCCGACCAGACGGGCGACCAAGCCGACCGGAACGACCCGGCGATCGGCGGGCGACGCCGCGCCGCGGAAGTCGGCGACCGCCAAACGGCCGGCGGCGAAGAAGCGCCCGGAGTAGGCGGTGCCGTCCCCGGCCCTGTGTCCCAGGGGCTGGGCCCTACGACCCCGGCATTGACGCCGGTCCCGGAGGCGGGTGCACGGGGAGGGGCATCGGCGGCCTCGGCGCCTGGTTGAAGTCGAAGGCGGCGGTGATGTCACCGAGTTGCGGGGCGTTCTCCCGCACGTCGGGGCGGGGGTCGGGTCGGCCGTCGGTCTTGGGGTCGAGGCGCTGGCCGCCCAGGAAGTCGTCCTCGATGAACTTGGCGTAGGCGTCGAAGCTGAGGGTCTGGTGGTCGACGAAGCCGGCCCTTGCGTAGGGGCTGATGACCAGGCCCGGGACCCGCAGGCCGTAGCCGTTCTGGTCGACCTGGGGCGGGGCGACGTTGTCGTAGAAGCCGCCCCAGTCGTCCCAGGACAGGAAGATGGCCGTCGACGACCAGTCGGGCCCGTTCATCACCGCGTTGACCAGGCTGGTCACGTAGGCCTGGCCGGCCGAGGTCGCTCCCGGCGGATGCTCGCTGACGGCTCCCGACGGCACCACCCAGGAGACCGCCGGGAGCGAACCGGCCTTGGCCTGGGTGTAGAAGTTGGCCACCGTCTGGATGTTGGCCTCCTGGCCGTCCTGCTTCACCGTGTCGAAATTGGGCAGCGGGTTCCAGATGCCCGGGGTCGACGCGTCCTGCTTGACGGGCGCGCAGCTCACCGCGGCGTCGTTCTGGCAGTCGGGCTCGGTGCCGGCGACCACGTAGTACCCCCACGGCACGTTGTCCTTGTGCAGCAGGTAGGTGAGGTCGGTCCAGGCGTAGTCGGTCGCGGCGACCGGGGCGACGGGATCCCCCTCGGCATCCGTGGCCGCCGGTGCGGTCGTGGTCGTCGTGACCGTAGCCTTGCCCTTGGCCTTCTTCGGCGCCTTCTTCTTGGCCCCCCCGGGCCGGGCCGGGCTCTGCAACTCGTTCACGCAGCTGGTCGGGTCGCCCGTCCGACTGCAGAACGCCGACCACTCGGAGACCATGAACAGGTGCTCGGGCAGGCTCCACGAGGCGTTGGGCTCGAACATGTGGTCCTGCAGGACGAAGTTCTTGGCGTAGTCCCAATAGTTGGGGATCTCGCGGGCGTCCTTCCACCCCAGGACGTCGGACCCCCCGCCGTTGGTGCACGCCGGGTTGTTGGGGTCGGCACAGCCCTTGGCCCCCTTGATGGCCGAGGTCAAGAAGCCGTCCATCTTCCCGCCGTCGATGTCCGCGGTGGCGTTGTCCTGGCCGTGGGGGCCTCCGCCGTTGACGTCGGCGGGATCATGGAAGGGCTTGACGCACGGGCCGGCCGGGTCGGGCAAGCAGACGGTCGGCCGGCCGTCCTTCATCGGGATCCCGTCGACGCCCGGGTACGTGCCGAAATAGGTGTCGAACGAGCGGTTCTCCTGCATGACCACGACGATGTGCTTGATCTTGCCGATGCCGGAAGCCGTCGCCGGGGTGGCGGCGGCGCCGGTCCCGGTCCCGTTCGACGACGTGCACGCCGCGGTCAGGGCGGCGCACGCGGCGATGGCGACCAGGGACAGTCGGCGATGGCGGGTCATGACCGGACGCTCGCGCCCCGGTGTTGCCGGCGGGCCACGGTTGTGTGATGGTCGGATGAGCCGGCACCGTCGCCAGGGCCGCCAGGCCCGGCCCTCAGCGGAGCGGCAGCTCCTGCTCGAGCGTGTCCAGGGCATGGTCGGCCCCGGCGGCCACGAGGGCGGCGACGTCGTGGTGGCCGGTGGCGACGCCGATGGCGGTGCAGCCGACGGCGTGGGCGGCCTCGATGTCGCGAGGCGTGTCGCCGATCACGTAGATCTGGGCGTTCGGCACGTCCTGGCCGAGGATCGACTCGCCGCGCTCGACCGCCTCCCTGACGATGGCGGCCCGCTCCAGCCCCGCCGCCGCGTAGGCGCCGAAGGTGAACCAGCGGTTGAGGTCGCCGCGTTGCAGCTTGACGTGGGCGGCGCCGTCACCGTTGCCGGTGATGATCCCGAGCAGGTGGCCGGCGCGGCTGAGCTGCTTCAGCCGCTCCGGGACGCCGGGCAGCACCTTGTACCCCTCGCTGGCCGCCACCGTCTCGGGCAGGTGCTCGAGGCGACGCTGGATGAGCTGGGCCAGCTCGTGGGCGGTCGGCTTCCGATGGAGGACGGCCTCGAAGGTCTGGGCGCCGACGTCGGGGTCGGTCATGCCCGCGTCGGTGAACTGGTTGATGTCGGCCGGTATCCCATGGAGCTCCTGGAACGCCTGCTTCCACGCGACCGCACCGGCGCCGCCGGTCGAGACCAGCGTGCCGTCGATGTCGAAGAGCAGTATCCGGTAGGCGTCGACCATGCCGCGATCGAGGCTACCGGCCATCGACACCCGTGGCCGGCTCCTCGGCGCGGGGGTCGAGCCAGGTCAGCGTCCCGTGGCCGGCAGTGCCGAAGGGAACGGCGAGGACGGCCTTGCCGGCCCGGTGCAGAGCCACGGCCCGGCGCACTGCGTCCGGGTCGTCGAGGTCGACCGGCTCGGCGGGCGCAGGCCGCCCGGCATCCGTCGCCGGTATGGGAGGTGAAAGGCGGTGGTCGGTATCGGTGCGCATCGGGAGGCTCCTCCGGGGTTCGATGTGGTGCTCTGCCTCGTCCAACGTGTCCAACCTGGGGCCACGCTGTGAAAGCGGCCGGTGGCGGCCCCACCGACGGTTCAGCGGGCGGCCAGGTCGCGTACCACGGACTCGCCGAGGCGGCGCGTGGCCCGGCGGTTGAGCTCCGCCCCGGCGACGGCCCCGGCCATGAACGGGGCCAGGGCCGAGAGGCTGCGCATGGCCCGCCGGGCCAGGCGGCGCTGGATCAGGCGGGTCACCTCCCGTCGGGTGGTACGGCCGAGGGCCTCGGCGATGCCGCCCTGGGCGGCCACCATCGTCGCCGTCACCCCCCTGCCCTCGGCCCAGGCCCGGGC